>NZ_JASGBX010000039.1:0-1725 GCF_030053335.1 Pantoea sp. EABMAA-21 | reverse complement strand
GGAAGGTATCTTCAGGTAAGGAGGTGATCCAACCGCAGGTTCCCCTACGGTTACCTTGTTACGACTTCACCCCAGTCATGAATCACAAAGTGGTAAGCGCCCTCCCGAAGGTTAAGCTACCTACTTCTTTTGCAACCCACTCCCATGGTGTGACGGGCGGTGTGTACAAGGCCCGGGAACGTATTCACCGTAGCATTCTGATCTACGATTACTAGCGATTCCGACTTCATGGAGTCGAGTTGCAGACTCCAATCCGGACTACGACGCACTTTATGAGGTCCGCTTGCTCTCGCGAGGTCGCTTCTCTTTGTATGCGCCATTGTAGCACGTGTGTAGCCCTACTCGTAAGGGCCATGATGACTTGACGTCATCCCCACCTTCCTCCAGTTTATCACTGGCAGTCTCCTTTGAGTTCCCGGCCGGACCGCTGGCAACAAAGGATAAGGGTTGCGCTCGTTGCGGGACTTAACCCAACATTTCACAACACGAGCTGACGACAGCCATGCAGCACCTGTCTCAGAGTTCCCGAAGGCACCAAAGCATCTCTGCTAAGTTCTCTGGATGTCAAGAGTAGGTAAGGTTCTTCGCGTTGCATCGAATTAAACCACATGCTCCACCGCTTGTGCGGGCCCCCGTCAATTCATTTGAGTTTTAACCTTGCGGCCGTACTCCCCAGGCGGTCGACTTAACGCGTTAGCTCCGGAAGCCACGCCTCAAGGGCACAACCTCCAAGTCGACATCGTTTACGGCGTGGACTACCAGGGTATCTAATCCTGTTTGCTCCCCACGCTTTCGCACCTGAGCGTCAGTCTTTGTCCAGGGGGCCGCCTTCGCCACCGGTATTCCTCCAGATCTCTACGCATTTCACCGCTACACCTGGAATTCTACCCCCCTCTACAAGACTCTAGCCTGCCAGTTTCGAATGCAGTTCCCAGGTTAAGCCCGGGGATTTCACATCCGACTTGACAGACCGCCTGCGTGCGCTTTACGCCCAGTAATTCCGATTAACGCTTGCACCCTCCGTATTACCGCGGCTGCTGGCACGGAGTTAGCCGGTGCTTCTTCTGCGGGTAACGTCAATCGATGAAGCTATTAACTCCATCGCCTTCCTCCCCGCTGAAAGTACTTTACAACCCGAAGGCCTTCTTCATACACGCGGCATGGCTGCATCAGGCTTGCGCCCATTGTGCAATATTCCCCACTGCTGCCTCCCGTAGGAGTCTGGACCGTGTCTCAGTTCCAGTGTGGCTGGTCATCCTCTCAGACCAGCTAGGGATCGTCGCCTAGGTGAGCCATTACCCCACCTACTAGCTAATCCCATCTGGGCACATCCGATGGTGTGAGGCCCGAAGGTCCCCCACTTTGGTCCGAAGACGTTATGCGGTATTAGCTACCGTTTCCAGTAGTTATCCCCCTCCATCGGGCAGTTTCCCAGACATTACTCACCCGTCCGCCACTCGTCACCCAAGAGCAAGCTCTCTGTGCTACCGTTCGACTTGCATGTGTTAGGCCTGCCGCCAGCGTTCAATCTGAGCCATGATCAAACTCTTCAATTTAAAGTTTGATTTGCTGAAACAAGTTCAGCGATGCTCATCTGTAAAACGTCATAATGAATTTCATTATGTGTTCACTCGTGAGACTTGATATTTTTTACGTCCGGAGACGCTGATATCAATCCTGCGAGTGCCCACACAGATTGTCTGATAAATTGTTAAAGAGCGGTGC
>NZ_JASGBX010000038.1:0-3104 GCF_030053335.1 Pantoea sp. EABMAA-21 | reverse complement strand
TGAACAAAGCTGAAAATCTACTTCTGCGTCTCTCAAAAACGCCTCTGGCGTTGTAAGGTTAAGCCTCACGGGTCATTAGTACCGGTTAGCTCAATGCATCGCTGCACTTACACATCCGGCCTATCAACGTCGTCGTCTTCAACGTCCCTTCAGGACTCTCTGGGAGTCAGGGAGAACTCATCTCGGGGCAAGTTTCGTGCTTAGATGCTTTCAGCACTTATCTTTTCCGCACTTAGCTACCGGGCAATGCCATTGGCATGACAACCCGAACACCAGTGGTGCGTTCACTCCGGTCCTCTCGTACTAGGAGCAACCCCCCTCAATTCTCCAGCGCCCACGGCAGATAGGGACCGAACTGTCTCACGACGTTCTAAACCCAGCTCGCGTACCACTTTAAACGGCGAACAGCCGTACCCTTGGGACCTACTTCAGCCCCAGGATGTGATGAGCCGACATCGAGGTGCCAAACACCGCCGTCGATATGAACTCTTGGGCGGTATCAGCCTGTTATCCCCGGAGTACCTTTTATCCGTTGAGCGATGGCCCTTCCATTCAGAACCACCGGATCACTATGACCTGCTTTCGCACCTGCTCGAGCCGTCACTCTCGCAGTCAAGCTGGCTTATGCCATTGCACTAACCTCCTGATGTCCGACCAGGATTAGCCAACCTTCGTGCTCCTCCGTTACTCTTTGGGAGGAGACCGCCCCAGTCAAACTACCCACCAGACACTGTCCGCAACCCGGATTACGGGTCTACGTTAGAACATCAAACATTAAAGGGTGGTATTTCAAGGTTGGCTCCACGCAGACTGGCGTCCACGCTTCAAAGCCTCCCACCTATCCTACACATCAAGGCTCAATGTTCAGTGTCAAGCTATAGTAAAGGTTCACGGGGTCTTTCCGTCTTGCCGCGGGTACACTGCATCTTCACAGCGATTTCAATTTCACTGAGTCTCGGGTGGAGACAGCCTGGCCATCATTACGCCATTCGTGCAGGTCGGAACTTACCCGACAAGGAATTTCGCTACCTTAGGACCGTTATAGTTACGGCCGCCGTTTACCGGGGCTTCGATCAAGAGCTTCTCCTTGCGGATAACCCCATCAATTAACCTTCCGGCACCGGGCAGGCGTCACACCGTATACGTCCACTTTCGTGTTTGCACAGTGCTGTGTTTTTAATAAACAGTTGCAGCCAGCTGGTATCTTCGACTGGCTTCAGCTCGGGGAGCAAGTCCCTTCACCTACATGCCAGCGTGCCTTCTCCCGAAGTTACGGCACCATTTTGCCTAGTTCCTTCACCCGAGTTCTCTCAAGCGCCTTGGTATTCTCTACCTGACCACCTGTGTCGGTTTGGGGTACGATTTCGTGTTACCTGGAGCTTAGAGGCTTTTCCTGGAAGCAGGGCATCAGTTACTTCATCACCGTAGTGACTCGTCATCACACCTCAGCGTTAAAAGAGTTCCGGATTTACCTAAAACTCCCGCCTACATGCTTAAACCGGGACAACCGTCGCCCGGATAACCTAGCCTTCTCCGTCCCCCCTTCGCAGTAACACCAAGTGCAGGAATATTAACCTGCTTCCCATCGACTACGCTTTTCAGCCTCGCCTTAGGGGTCGACTCACCCTGCTCCGATTAACGTTGAACAGGAACCCTTGGTCTTCCGGCGAGCGGGCTTTTCACCCGCTTTATCGTTACTTATGTCAGCATTCGCACTTCTGATACCTCCAGCAAACCTCACAGTTCACCTTCAACGGCTTACAGAACGCTCCCCTACCCAACAACGCCTAAGCGTCGCTGCCGCAGCTTCGGTGCATGGTTTAGCCCCGTTACATCTTCCGCGCAGGCCGACTCGACCAGTGAGCTATTACGCTTTCTTTAAATGATGGCTGCTTCTAAGCCAACATCCTGGCTGTCTGTGCCTTCCCACATCGTTTCCCACTTAACCATGACTTTGGGACCTTAGCTGGCGGTCTGGGTTGTTTCCCTCTTCACGACGGACGTTAGCACCCGCCGTGTGTCTCCCGTGATAACATTCTCCGGTATTCGCAGTTTGCATCGGGTTGGTAAGCCGGGATGGCCCCCTAGCCGAAACAGTGCTCTACCCCCGAAGATGAGTTCACGAGGCGCTACCTAAATAGCTTTCGGGGAGAACCAGCTATCTCCCGGTTTGATTGGCCTTTCACCCCCAGCCACAAGTCATCCGCTAATTTTTCAACATTAGTCGGTTCGGTCCTCCAGTTAGTGTTACCCAACCTTCAACCTGCCCATGGCTAGATCACCGGGTTTCGGGTCTATACCCTGCAACTTAACGCCCAGTTAAGACTCGGTTTCCCTGCGGCTCCCCTATACGGTTAACCTTGCTACAGAATATAAGTCGCTGACCCATTATACAAAAGGTACGCAGTCACCAAACAAGTTGGCTCCCACTGCTTGTACGTACACGGTTTCAGGTTCTGTTTCACTCCCCTCGCCGGGGTTCTTTTCGCCTTTCCCTCACGGTACTGGTTCACTATCGGTCAGTCAGGAGTATTTAGCCTTGGAGGATGGTCCCCCCATATTCAGACAGGATACCACGTGTCCCGCCCTACTCTTCGAACTCACAGGATGTGCATTTTTGTGTACGGGAGTATCACCCTGTACCCTGCGACTTTCCAGACGCTTCCACTAATGCACAAACTGATTCAGGTTCTGGGCTGCTCCCCGTTCGCTCGCCGCTACTGGGGGAATCTCGGTTGATTTCTTTTCCTCTGGGTACTTAGATGTTTCAGTTCCCCAGGTTCGCCTCGCAACACTATGTATTCATGTTGCGATGATGCACAGAGTGCACCGGGTTTCCCCATTCGGACATCGTCGGCTGTAGCGGTTCATATCACCTTACCGACGCTTTACGCAGATTAGCACGTCCTTCATCGCCTCTGACTGCCAGGGCATCCACCGTGTACGCTTAGTCGCTTAACCTCACAACCCACAGGCGTTTTACAACGCATGCAGACTGCAAGCATTTGAGAGACTCGAACACATCGTTTATTCATTCTTATTACGGAGAATGAACACGACGTGTCGTTTCAATTTTCAGCTTGTTCCGGATTGTTAAAGAGCAA
>NZ_JASGBX010000037.1:0-4859 GCF_030053335.1 Pantoea sp. EABMAA-21 | reverse complement strand
GTCGCAGCAACAACCAGGATCGCGCCGTCCATCTGCGCAGCACCGGTGATCATGTTTTTCACATAGTCGGCGTGGCCAGGGCAGTCAACGTGCGCATAGTGGCGAGTCGGGGTTTCATATTCAACGTGAGAAGTGTTGATGGTGATACCACGTGCTTTCTCTTCTGGCGCCTTATCGATCTCATCGAATTTGCTTGCTTTACCGCCGTAGGTTTTAGCCAGAACGGTGGTGATTGCAGCAGTCAGGGTGGTTTTACCGTGGTCAACGTGACCGATGGTGCCCACGTTTACGTGCAGTTTGTTACGTTGAAATTGCTCTTTAGCCATCGCTAGTCCCTCTAAGACACGGATATATCGAAGATATCGTCATATCAACCAGGCAATGCCTGACTGTTTGGTTTACAGAGAGAGAATCAGGAGAGAGATAAAGGAAGTGGTGCTGATACCCAGAGTCGAACTGGGGACCTCACCCTTACCAAGGGTGCGCTCTACCAACTGAGCCATATCAGCACATCTGGAGCGGGCAGCGGGAATCGAACCCGCATCATCAGCTTGGAAGGCTGAGGTAATAGCCATTATACGATGCCCGCATCCTGGAACTCGGCTACCTGTTCTTTCTGTAGCTTATGAATAATAAAAGAAGACCTTCTATTATTCGAGCCTGCCAGAGTTTCTGGCTGACTTTGATTGCGAAAATCCGCAATCTGAATTCGAAGGTGAGAGAGATGAACTCACCCGCCAGATAAAGATTTTATCTGACGCTCAACCAAGTGGTTGAGATGGTGGTGGGAGAAGGATTCGAACCTTCGAAGTCTGTGACGGCAGATTTACAGTCTGCTCCCTTTGGCCGCTCGGGAATCCCACCTACTTGATTGGTGCCGGCTACCGGAATCGAACTGGTGACCTACTGATTACAAGTCAGTTGCTCTACCAACTGAGCTAAGCCGGCATCAAGTGGAGCGCATTATGGGAAGACCGAGCCCAGGATGCAACAAAAAAATTGCCAAAATTGTTCTATCGCTTACTATTTGTGCAAAACATCGCAAACCGCTCATCATTTGCAGTATTTTCGTCCAAATGCAGTGTGTTTTTACGCCGCTGCACTAAGTGATTTACAGAGGCTTATCGTGGTTTGGTCGTCGCACGCCAGAAGCACAACGCCATTTTTCATTTAAAACTGCGCAACTTTTTTTATTGGATCGGGTTTGATTGAACATTTTTTCAACTAACACAATGCAAGACGGGATTGTTCGTTAACGGATGCCACTGTCGGCGTGTTAAAGAGGGAGGCATTATTGATTGTCTGAAGACGGCTCAACGTTGTCAGCGATGGAAAATCTGAAAAGATTTTACGCGGTGCTACAGCAAAATCGATTGTAATAAGCGACTAAGCAATAATAAAAATGCGGGCACGCTTACGAAAGCGTGCTCAGGTTTATCAATTTGCTTCTTTTTAAAGTGACACTGGTGTTACCCTCCAGCCCATTGTTCTCGTTACTTACCCCCTATGACGTGCAACTGAGCTCGACGCATCATTGTATGCCAGACGCTACAAGATGTTGATGAGCCGGGATTTGCGGTCAGATGCATACTTATGAGTAAAAAAACGACACCACTCACTACACCCTATTTGCAGTTTGACCGTCAGCAATGGGCCGCCCTGCGCGACTCAGTGCCAATGACGCTCGCTGAAGGCGAAATTGAACGACTACGCGGTATCAATGAAGATCTCTCCTTAGAAGAGGTTGCTGAAATCTATTTGCCGCTCTCACGTCTGCTTAACTTCTATATCAGTTCTAATCTGCGCCGTCAGGCCGTGCTGGAGCAGTTTCTTGGCACTAACGGGCAAAAGATTCCCTATATCATCAGTATTGCCGGCAGTGTTGCTGTAGGTAAAAGTACAACCGCGCGTGTGTTGCAGGCGCTGCTTAGTCGCTGGCCAGAACATCGTAAAGTCGAGTTGATTACAACTGACGGCTTTTTACACCCCAATGCAGTGTTGAAAGAACGGGGGCTAATGAAGAAGAAAGGCTTCCCGCAATCTTACGATATGCATCGTCTGGTGAACTTCGTCTCCGATTTGAAATCGGGCGCTAGCCAGGTCACGGCGCCGGTTTATTCACACCTTATTTATGATGTGATCCCGGATGGCGATAAGGTGGTACAACAGCCTGATATTCTGATTCTGGAAGGCTTAAACGTGCTGCAAAGTGGGATGGATTATCCCCACGATCCGCATCATGTATTTGTTTCTGATTTTGTCGACTTCTCAATTTATGTCGATGCACCTGAAACATTATTAGAACGCTGGTACGTTAATCGTTTCCTAAAATTCCGTGAAGGTGCCTTCAGCGATCCCGATTCTTATTTCCACCATTATTCTCAATTGCCTAAAGAAGAGGCGGAAAATATTGCTCGCGGATTATGGAAAGAAATTAACTGGCTGAATCTTAACGAAAACATCCTCCCAACCCGGGAGCGCGCCAGTCTGATAATGACAAAGTCTGCAGATCATGCCGTGCAAAGTGTTCGCCTGAGAAAATAACGTTTCATATTTAAACGCCCTAACTTACCTGGGCGTTTAATTTCTCAGGTCAATTCGCATTAATTGCCAGGACGCAGCGAAATCTCACCACCCACCCAGGACTTTACTTCGCCATCTTGATCCAGTAATAAACCACCCTGCTTATCAATACCACGTGCTATACCATGAACTTCCCTGTCGCCAATCAGCAGCTTAACCGGGCGATTGATAAAATTGTCCAGAGCATCCCAACGCTCTACAAACGGTGCCAATCCGTCACGCTCGAAAATCGGCAGTGCTTCACGCAGATGATTAATGATTTTTGCAGCCAGCTCATTGCGATTAATTTCTACACCGGCTTCCTGCAAATTAATCCACCCCTGATTAATTTCAGCGGCTCCTTCTGAGCGCATCACCAGATTGACACCAGCCCCCATGACAATTTGCGCTGCGTCGCCTGTTTTGCCGGTTAGTTCAACCAGAATCCCGGCCAATTTACGGTCGTTCAGGTAGAGATCATTGGGCCATTTAACGCGCACATCAGGTGCACCCAATGACTGAATCACCTCGGCCATCACGATACCAATCACCAGGCTGAGTCCCATTGCTGCAGCGGGACCTTGCTCAAGTCGCCAGTACATCGACAGATAGAGATTAGAACCAAAAGGAGAAAACCACTTTCTGCCACGGCGGCCACGGCCTGCTTGCTGATATTCTGCAATACAGGCATGACCAGAAGGCAACTGATCCATCCTATCCAGCAGATACTGGTTGGTAGAATCAATCACAGGGATGACATCTAAATCTGGTTGATGCAGATGCGAAAGAATATCGGTTTCATTCAGCAATTGAATGGGGGCAGGCAAGCTATATCCTTTTCCTGTGACGGTATAGACATCCAGACCCCAGCTCTTCAGGGTTTGGATATGCTTATTAATGGCTGCACGGCTCATACCCAATGCTTCACCCAACTGCTCGCCTGAATGGAATTCTCCATCAGCCAGCAGCGCGACCAATTTCAGCGGAACACTATTATCTTTCATGAAATGACCTCAACGGCGTTACGTTCGCCTTGAGCACCAATGAAGCGTACCTCTGGCTCGAGCCAAACATTGAATTTTTCACCCACGTGGTTCCGCACCTCGTGCGCTAAAGCAACGATATCCTTTGGCGTTGCCTGGTTTTCATTGATCAATACCAGCGCCTGTTGGCGGTGTACCGCAGCGCCGCCAATCTGGTATCCCTTGAGATGGCATTGATCGATCAACCAGCCTGCTGCTAATTTGACGTCTCCATTTGCCTGCGGGTAATGTGGCATCCCCGGCCATGCCTCTAACAGCTCATTGGCCAAATCACGTGTGATAAGAGGGTTTTTGAAGAAGCTACCTACATTGCCCGTTACCCGCGGATCGGGCAGTTTACTCTGACGCATTTGGCAAACTGCATTGAACACATCCCATGCGCATACGGTGGCTGGATTCAGTTTCGCTAAATCGCCGTAACTCAGCACCGGCTTCCATTGCTTAGCCAGACGGAGCCCAACAGCAATAATGACGTGATTATCCTTCATCTCGTGTTTAAAAATACTGTCACGATACCCAAACTGACACGCTTCGCGATTCAGGCGGCTGATTTTTTGTGTGGGCAGGTGCAGCACATCAACGTATTGGCAAATATCCTTAAATTCAACACCATAAGCGCCAATGTTCTGGATAGGTGCTGAACCGGCCATGCCCGGAATTAACGCCAGGTTTTCCAGGCCGGTAATCCCTTTCTTTAAAGTATGCTCAACCAACTGGTGCCAGTTCTCACCAGCGCCAATATGCAAATGCCATGCTTCAGCCTCTTCCTCAAG
The DNA here is from genome assembly GCF_030053335.1 of Pantoea sp. EABMAA-21. Taxonomy (NCBI): domain Bacteria; kingdom Pseudomonadati; phylum Pseudomonadota; class Gammaproteobacteria; order Enterobacterales; family Erwiniaceae; genus Pantoea; species Pantoea sp. EABMAA-21. The sequence goes on along the minus strand of NZ_JASGBX010000037.1, from coordinate 481 downwards.
TGAAATACCTTTGATGGCATTAATGATCACGCCACCATCAAAGTCTTCCAGGAAAAGCACATTGCTGCCCTCACCTAATACGATGAAAGGTTGATTCGCCTGTTGAGTCGCTTGCCATGCGCGAACAATGGCTTCAGATGTGTCTGCGATATACAGCGATTGTGCACTGACTTCGAGACCCAGTGTGTTGAAAACTTTTAGAGAAGTGTGGGGGCTGGACATTTCACGGCCTTTACTGATTTATCTGGCCGTAGTTTACCCGATCAGTTAGTCACGGGTGGGATGTTTTCGTGGCTTTTAGCCCTGATTTCGCCAATTTGCAGACGTAAAAAAACCCTGAACTTTCGTTCAGGGTTTCTTCACTTATTTGATGCCTGGCAGTTCCCTACTCTCGCATGGGGAGACCCCACACTACCATCGGCGCTACGGCGTTTCACTTCTGAGTTCGGCATGGGGTCAGGTGGGACCACCGCGCTACAGC
>NZ_JASGBX010000036.1:0-5679 GCF_030053335.1 Pantoea sp. EABMAA-21 | reverse complement strand
TGAACGATGTGAAAGACTATATTTTGTTGTTTGGAGGAGGGCTTGTTGGCTTTTTAGGTGGCGACAAAATGAAGAAGGAAGAAAAAAAATAGCGATCCTACGCAAACATTATGAACTCTAAAGTCGTTAGGATTCATAATGTATAAATCGCACCAAAATAAATAAACCACAAAGATTATTCATATTTTTGGATGAGCTGAATATACTTTGTGATAGATTATTACCTACCTAACCCAGTATAAAGTGACTCTCTAAATCAGCATGAGTTATTGGCCTCTAAAGGTTAGGTTTTAGGAGCAGAAGGTGAAAGTTAAGTGTAATAGGTGCATGGCGGTTCTCGACACCCTGTAGATGATTTGAAATCTACAGAGGCTGTATGAGCACTTTTAACACAAGAAAAGATCGTTACCCGGACGGCAGACCTTACAGTCATCGCCACCCTCCGTCTTACTGGATCGGGCATAACCCCGGAAGCTGGAATCGCCTGTACACCACTCGCAGACGCCGTGCGGCAGACCGGCACAATGTCTGGCTGGTGATCGCCGGTTGTGACCCTGACGGAATAGTCTGGATGCCGGAACGGCGACCAACCGAGTACTACTGGTAACAGAAAGCCGCCTACGGGCGGCTTTTTCGTTGATTTGATGCTGGAGATGGCCTGTATCGAGTACGCCTATCGCCGCAATAGTTAGCACGATAACAATATCAGCATTTATTGTTAATCTGCTAATAGTAACTTTGGTTATCATTATCTCATCGAAAGCACACAGGCTTTCAACCATACAAACCAAGGATAAAGACCATGAAAACCATCAAAGCAATGTCTATCGCCGCCGTCGCCGCTCTTTCACTGATGTCAGCCGCAAGCTTCGCGCAGAGCGTTACCGCGACTTCCCTGACACTGGACGGTGCAGAGGCCAAAATCGCCGCACAGGCTCAGCAGCAGGGCGCTCATTACAAAATTACTGAGGCCAACACCAATAACGTCGTTCACATGACCGCTGAGCTGTACAAATAACGGATGGTCGCAAAAGGAAGTGCCAGGAAAGGTCGCCCACGGGCGGCCTTTTTTGTATCTGCTGCACGGTCGGATTGAACATAACATCCCTGTTGCGCCCTTTCTTGGCGCTATCACAGCGTTACGTTAAGGAAGCTCTTTGCGCATAAAAACACTCAACGGATCTGCTTTATACGGGGGGAATGCATCGCATATCTCGTACCCGCATCTGCGATAAAGCGCTATAGCCGGTTGCTGGTGAATCCCTGTTTCAAGCTTCAATAGCCGCGAATTCTTTTCTGAAGCAATCCCCTCGATTGCGCTGACTATCCGCTCTCCGAGCTTCTGACCCCGATATTCCGGTCGAATATAAACCCGTTTAATCTCAGCTGAGCCATCTTCGTGAAACAGCAAAGCACCACAACCTGCGGGTGCATCCCCTTCATCACGGACGATCACGCACCGGAGCTGCTCGTCACTAACTGCTGAAAGATCCAGGCAGTGGTTACTTTCTGAAGGGTACAGTTCGCTCTGAAAGGCATCGAGCTCGCTGACCAGACACGCCAGATCAGAATCCCCTTTATGTACTTCTGAAATGTTGAACATTCACTACCCTCAGTTCAGTTTTAGCTCCTGAATCTACCATGCCTGTCCCGACTATGACGTCTACCCAGATTTAACATAAGAGTTCATTTCCGAACCGGACAAAGGGCTTTCTGTGTCGCCGCATGAACATGTAAAATGCGGACCGCAATAAAATTTTTTAAGGAAAGACGCGCTTTGAAAGGATGGATGTGGATAGTACTCGCCCTGTTTTTGCTGATCCCGTTTATTTACGATAAGGGGCCGGGAAGCGACAGCAGTACTGACGCCGAGCAGGCCCCTGCCGCTCCTGAGGCTGTTCGCTGCAGCAGTGCCAGCTGTCCGCCGGGGACATCAGTAGCTATAGAGCTTTCAGGCAATCCCTCACAGAATATTTCAACCACTGAAAACCAGGTTTACAGTGCCGAAAATCTTCAGGGGATATCATTTGTGGTTATTCAGCAGCACCCGGATGCATCACAGGATACCGCACAGCTTCAGGCTCCCGGTGGCGCCATGTACATGGTTCCATGGCGCCTGATTATAAAAAACCAAGTCGCCGTCATCCGGTAAAATGCTCTGCTGCAGGATCAGGCTGACCCTGCCAGTCAGCCTGATTTAACATAAGACTACTTTCGCGCCCCTCCCCAGGCCGCCTCAGCGCGATCCTGACACGTGCGGGGCATTTCCGGCACTTTCCCTGTCCATATCGTGAAAAAACGTGCCAGATGATTTCTTCTCGCATGCATGGTTATGCATGGAACGGCATGGGACGGAATTTCGTTGACGAAAATTTCCGGGAGGCAGATTTCCGGCATAAAACCCAAGGAATAACGGTGAACGGGCGCGCAGTTTACTGTGCGGCCGTGAGGCGTTGGCCGGGTGTCGGGGCGCAGCCCTGACCAGCGTTTTGTGAGCCGCCAATATGGTGGCGGTGGACACAAAACATTTCCTGTCCGTCAGGGAGCAATACCGTACCTCGCCAGCAGTTCGTCTCTTTTGCTCAGTGATTTGGTGAAAATTTTTTCGTTGGCCATCGCAATGATTTCCTCCTCACTCATATGCGGATTTATCTGCCGCAGAATTTCCGTGGATGAATACGCCGACTGAAACGCCATGGTCGCTACCATTTTGAACAGCATATCGGCGCGATCAGTTCCTCCAACTTCGGAATTAAGAGTCGAAATAACCAGTGAACGGGCATACTCGTTTGGCGAAACCTTCCTTCGCTTTGCTTCAACGCTGATAATCTCTTCCAGTTCCTCGGGCAGCCTGAACTGAAAATTATGGCGCCTGCTTGTCATAGTCTTCCTCTGATTAAGTGATAAAAACTATCGGAGAATCGCATACCAGTCATGCACCTCAAAGCCTTATCCTGCAAGGGATAGAAATTAATAGTGCATGACAGGAATGAAATGACATTCATGCACCCTCATGCCTTGATGTATAAGGCGTGAGGGGTAGCATTGCATAATGCGTTGGGTGTGACAGATTTTAGTGGCCGTAAGTCAGAAGAATATCCTGATCGTCGGATGAACTGATGGGTCGTGTAACTCGGATGAGCGGCAGAAACGGAGTATTACTTTCAGGCTAGGGTGCCGGGGATATGTCTTCCCCGGCACTTTTTCAGGAGTCAGGGGTATTCGCCCCGGAATCGCCTCTAGGCGCATCGGGAACGGCATTCTCGTCTACCATCTCCTTTAACTCGGCCATCCCCTGCATCAGCTCGTCAAACAGGTTACGTTCGCTCATAAAAACCGTCCTTATGTCTCACTTTGTCCCGTGCCAGAATCGCCACCATGGCTTCCTCTGCATTTCTGGCGTAGGAGCAGGATCTTTATGCTCAAGTCGAAGCAGTAACGACTTCAGTTCGCTAACCTCCTGCCGGAGCGCGCGAATTTCTGTCATCATATCGCCTTCATTTTGTGTGCCATGTGACTGTGTCACGCTGTGCCGTTCATCAGTGCCACTCTGCTCAGGTTCGCCATAAACACGGATCAGCTCTGACGTTTCAAACTCGCGGTGTCCTTTTCCGTTGGTTCTATATGATACGCGGCCTGAAGCCATATCACGATAAAGCGTTCGGCGGCTTTTACCTGTGAGTTGTTGAGCCTGTGACACACTGTGCCATGCCATAAAAGAGCCTCCGAAAGTGGCACACTTTGTATATTAAAGCGTAAACGTAACACCGGAGCGCTAAGAGCACACCTGAAGATAATGTTCTATTACGCTTCCTCGGTCATTCGCTCACTTCGTTCGGTCATGACACTGCGGCGAGCGTCATGGGGTCACATGTAATGTCATGACACAAAGAGGCAGGTCAGGAAGGCTGCGCCCAAAGGGCGTTTTTCCATAGGCTTCGCCCTCCTGGCGAATGTCACAAAAAGACACTCAAGCCAGAAGTGGCGAAACCCGACAGGACTTAAAGATGCCGGACGTTTCCATCCGGCGGCTCCCTCGTGCGCTCTCCTGTTCCCACCATACGGATTTACCCACATCATTCCGCTGTTAATGGCCGCGTTTTCTCATTCCACGCCTGATGCTGGGGTCCGGACAGGTGGTTCGCTCCAAGCTGGGCTGTAAGCACGAACTCCCCGTTCAGCCCGACTACCACGTCTTCAGAGCAACTGATCACTTGAATCCAATCCCTGAAGGCACGACGAATCGCCACTGGCGGTAGCCATTGGTAAACAGGATGTGCGAGAGATGTATTCAGAGTTCTTGAAGTGATAACCAAATTACGGCTACACTGAAAGGACGGATTTGGTGACATGTCTCGCACAAGACTGTTACCACGGTTGGATAATCTGCCAGGACTATCTAACCTTCGAAAAACCACCTGCCAGGGTGGTTTTTTCGTTTTTGAGGATAATCGTTTAAAATCATCGTAGCAACCATAAAAAAGACAAATTCTTGATCAAGGGACTACCAATGAAAGATTTAAAAACAATCAACGTTCAAGCAGCAATATTCACAAAAGAGTTAATATCAAGGCCTGACACATTATACTACAAGCTATTAACCGAACTGGATTACATCCTCGATCAACAGCCACTAATAAACAACATGCCTGATGATGTACCAGCCGAAATACCAAGAATAATGAGCACATCGACTGATAACAAATTTCAGTTTAACATTGCTAAAAACAGAATGGACTTCTTTATTAACTTCAATGAAGAAGACAACGACAATGAGTCAAACTATTCTTTATTTAAATCCATTACAAATACAATTTGCACTAATGTAAGTGCAGCCATTGGTGTAAACCGAATAGGTATAATCACAACAACAATAAGTAAGAGTGATGAGTTAAAGGAAAACTTCATGAACTCTTACTTCAAAAAACTGGACAAAGAAAACCTAACGGAACTTGAATATCGAACAAATAATGTAAAGGACCACAAGGGGCGTTTGATAAACAACATCATAAAAATATCCAGCGGTGAGGTGCAGGTGCCGGTTATTGAATCAGACTGCCTTATTATCCAACTAGATACAAATAACAGAAGTTTGTTCAAAAATAAATCTGAGTGGCTGGATGTTTTAGACCACCTTTTCGATTCATCATCGACAGCAGTGGCTGCCAAAGCTGTTAATGGAGAATAAAAATGAGCGAGACACCAAAGGGGACAAGCTCCACAAACTGGAATGATCCAGTCAATCACCAGTATAAGCTTTACCAGTATGCTCACACCCAAGCAAAGGCAGAGGGGTCATCAACAGGAACACCTTTAAAAATGGAAACTTCTGCTTCTAATCCTGACGCCATGTCAGCATTAATAGGTATTATTAATACGAGCATGACAACCTCTATATCTGATCTAAAAACCAGCATGGCTGAAGTTAAAAGTCAGAGCGAAACAGATAGCAAAGAAATAAAGGATAAAATAGACAAAATAAAAACATCACCTTGGGCTAGCTCATTATTAGAGCCAACAACAATAGCTATACTAAGCGTTCTAGTTCTAATTATCACCTTCATACTTGTAGCAGCTTTTAATAAGTTCACCGGCGCGACAATGAACGATGTGAAAGACTATATTTTGTTGTTTGGAGGAGGGCTTGTTGGCTTTTTAGGTGGCGACAAAATGAAGAAG
>NZ_JASGBX010000035.1:0-9302 GCF_030053335.1 Pantoea sp. EABMAA-21 | reverse complement strand
GCAAAGGATTACAACCACCGTGAGGCACAGCGCATGCTGCGGTCGGTGAAGGCCGATATGACGCGGGGTGATGGTGACAACATCTCTTACGGGCAGGTTTATCACTATCGTCCCCGCCATCCCTACAGCGGCGATAAGTTTGCACCAGAAACCGAGACCGCAAACTTTTATGCCCGTCTCGATCATGAACGTTTTCTTGCCCGGCAGACGCTGATATCCGGTATTTGCAACGATGCTTTTATCAGCCCCGGAGATGTTTTATCTGTTACCGAAACAGGCATACCCACGCTGCCTGCACAGCTGCAGAGTCCCGTTTTAATCACCCAAATCAATGTCAGTGCGAGCCGACGTTCAGCCTTCCAGGCCACGCTGAATGCCGTGCCTTACAATGAGACGCTTTGCTGGCGCCCCGCACTGCCTGCTCGTCCTAAAGTCAGCGGCACCATGACGGCCCGTGTAACCAGTGCGAAAGACAACGACATCTATGCCTGGCAGGATGCATCCGGATTATACCGTGTGGTGTTTGATGCGGACGAGGAGGGTAGAGAGCGCGGCCTCGAAAGCATGCCAGTTCGCCTCGCGAAACCTTACGGTGGAGATATGTACGGCTTCCACTTCCCGCTGATACAGGGGACGGAGGTGGCAATAGCGTTTCGTGAGGGAGACCCGGATCAGCCGTATATTGCTCATGCGCTGCATGATTCACGGCATGTGGATCACGTTACCGAAAAAAACAGTACTCGCAACGTTATACGCACCGCGGGCCTGAACAAACTGCGGATGGAGGATAAGCGTGGTGAGGAACATATCAAACTCAGCACGGAGTATGGGGGTAAGACGCAGCTTAATTTGGGGCACAATGTCGATGCGCGGCGTGAGCTTCGTGGCGAAGGAGCAGAGCTACGGACTGATAATCATATCGCTATCCGTGGTGGCAAAGGCGTGTTTATCACTGCGGATATTCAGCCTCAGGCACATGGGAAGATGTTGTCGATGCAAGATGCTCTTAGCGAACTTCAAAAGGCGCAGCAATTAACTGAGTCCTTGCGAAGTGCAGCAGAGATGGCAAAAGCCGAATTGGCGGATTTACAAACCCAGAAGTCGCTTTTGAGTGATGCCATCACCGAGCTTAGGCAGTCTGCGTTACTACTCTCAGCGCCTGGTGGCATCGCGCAGGCCACGAGTAAAAGTCTGCAACTGTCAGCAGGTGAAAACCTCATTGCAACCAGCGGTAAAAACACTGACTTCAGCGTAATGAAAGCTTTTACGGTGGCAGCGGGCGAAAGAATCAGCCTGTTTGCACAAAAGCTGGGACTGAAGTTACTAGCAGCTAAGGGGAAAGTCGAAATTCAGTCTCAGAGTGATGAGATGTTGCTGGACGCATTCCAGGATGTACGCATAAGTAGTAGCGAAGGTAAAGTTATCATACGTGCAAAACAGGATATTTTGCTGATAGGTAGCGGTGGTGCTTATCTGAGAATAGGAGACGGTGAAGTAGAGAGCGGTGCCCCGGATAAAATTATTCAGCGCGCAGCGGTATGGCAAAAATTCGGTGGTCAAAGCGCAAGCGAAATGTTTAATACCTGGCAACAGGGTAATTATGAACTCAACACGCAACTCATCCGGGCAGGAACCAAAGAAGCGGTAAAAAGTCATCAGGGGAATGTGATTAGTGATCTTGGGAAGACATTGGCGACTTCAGATGCTGCAGGGAAAATAGCCCCTCAAAGCTTTCCTGACATTGCCAGCATCAATTTAAACTTGAACAAGGAGCGTTAGTCATGTCTGAGGAAAAAACGACACCAAAAATTGAGCCGACATTTGATGAGGATGGTAATGCTTGTTATCAGTTATTTAGCACGCCTAAAGAAAAAAACATTGTTCAGCAATGTGTCGTGTATCCAGACCGGGTTATTCCAGTCATTTTTATACCGGGAGTAATGGGTAGCAATTTGAGAATGAACGATAAGAAAGGAAAAAGTATTTGGCGGCTAGATAGTAAAGATGAGCTTGTTTTGTACTGGTTTGGTGAAAATGGGAAAACGCGAAGAAAAAAGTTGGATCCCAAAAAGACAACTGTAGATGATGGTGGAAAAATAGATGATAAAAAAGAACCCTTTTTACTTAAAACTCGCAGGGAACGTGGGTGGGGAACAGTAGGTTATGAAAGTTATGGTACTTTTCTTGACTGGTTGCAAAACACTCTCAATGACTTTGAAAATGGACATTCTAATGAGCGCACTAACCTGCTGAAAACCGCGCTTGAACTAGAGGTGGGTGATACATCAGTTAGTAAGGAAGAGGTAGATTTGACTTTCGGTTACCTCTTCCCTGTCTTTGCTATGGGGTATAACTGGCTTCAGTCTAACGCCGTTTCAGCTGATGCGTTGAACAAATACATTGATGAAAAAATCCAGTTCTATCGGCTAAAAGGACGGCAGTGCGAGAAGGTGATTTTGATTACCTACTCTATGGGGGGCCTTGTTGCCCGGCACTACACACAAATCCTCGGTGGAGAAAATAAGGTACTTGGCGTGATACATGGCGTGATGCCAGCATTGGGAGCCGCAGCCACTTATCGAAGAATGAAGGCTGGTACAGAGAACGCTGCAGGTAACGTTAAAGGCTGGGGAGCTGCAAAAGTATTGGGCTCAGATGCTGAAACCATGACCGCTGTACTCTCTCAGGCTCCCGGACCTCTGCAATTGTTGCCGGGGAGAGAATATGGCCTAGGCTGGTTAAAGATAATAGACGACAAAACAATATATGCACTTCCAAACGAATGTCCCTATAGCGAAATTTATCTTAAACAGGACCAGTGGTGGGGACTATGTGAGGAGCAGTTTATTAATCCTGGAACAAGCCTAAACTCAGTCGATTTGGACAAGGACTGGAAAAAATTCGCCATAATATTAAAAGATGAAGTTAAGCCTTTTATTGAAGGCCTCTCAGGAAAATACCATCCTCAAAGTTGGGCTTTCTACAGTGGAGACGAGGCATATCGGGCCTACGGTGACGTCTGCTGGCGTGCAAATACCCCTCGTGCAGAAGCGTGGCTGAATCGAAACCGTCAGCGTGACGGGCTGGCAGGCCGTGCTTTGGACAAAACAGAAATGTCAGCCAAGCGAAGTGTTTCCTCTCCACTGTCCGGTAGCGGATGGGCAACAGGAGTTTATCAAACTTACGAATTATTGCCTGCAGAAGAAGCAGGGGATGGCACGGTTCCTGTGCGATCTGGGCGTATTGCGGAGAACTCTCTAAAGGCACGATTTCAGGTTTCTGTCGAACATGAACCTGCTTTCCAGGACTTGAAGGCACAGCAGTTTACTCTAAGGGCCTTAGTGAAAATTGTTCAGCAGATAAAAAACACGCTGAGGTTTGAGTGAAAGTTAAAAAGACCATTGCTTTGATTTTGTTTTGTGCTGGTATTGCTGGATGGTATGGATACAGCAGGTTGCCAGTCAGAGTAAATTTGACCTCAGAGGAACGTGAACACGTGACACATTTTTTAAAGGAAAGAACTACCCGTTGTGTCGGACGCTATTTGGTTGACCTGCCGGAAACATTTACTATTACGTCTGACGATGTCATGGCGTTTGTTGATACATCATCGGTGAAGTATCAAAGAATTTATCGACCGGCTTTTGAACAGAAAATTCGGTTAAGAGAGGCTGAGCTATCAGCAACGAAAACTTTAAATCCACTGGATATGCCGTATCTAAAGAGAGTTTATTTCTTATCTGACGACATGCAGGGGGTGATATTTGAGCGGAATGAATATTTCCAAGTGCCCGATTCATCACGAGTGCTTGAGGCTCACATTTACACTAACGGTGTAGCAGTTGAAATAACTATAGAAGCCAGAAATGGATTATCGCGTCGCTATGATAAAGATCGTAAGGATACCCCTGAGATCTATGATAACAATGTTCCGAAAAAACTGGTTGAGCTAACTGATTTGCTAAGGCGTATGTCCGGTAAGCAGGAGAATGAAATACCAAATGAACCTGGATTCTGTCTGCCAGAATTGTTTATAAAGGATGGAATAACTCAGCCAAATGAGGAGATTAGTGCTAACTACATCTCTCAAAAATACCCTGAAGTTACATTTTATTTTGATAGCGATAACTACAGTGACTCTGACGATTCCCTGCTGGAGAGAGGCGCTATGATGGAGCGCAACATCAAGCAAGCCGAAGGTAATACCATCTCCAGTGGACCCCGTAACATCAATGGATTGTATGCAGAACAGTGGCTGGCAAAGGGATTGCTTAGTGACACCTACGGTGAAAAAGCCCTGCGATTTGTCATTAATATCAATGAAAAAACGGTATCGCCCAAGCATCCAATGTTATCTCTGACGTTCCTGCAGCAGGGCCTTGAGGGCGAGGGACGTCTTACAGAGGCCGAAGCTGTAAGTATCTGGCAGCAGATTACCGATACTATCCGTATCCGCCCTAATGCGATAGCAAAATAGCCTGCTTTACCTAATCATTAGTACAACCGCATGACATATAAGTTGTTTTATGTACTGAGTGCTGCCTGTCTATTGCCAGGCATTCTCCCATGCAATGTCAACCACCTATTCAATCCGAATATTCTTACTGTTTTTAGTCAACGGCTGTTTGAAAAATGCGCACAGGGCGCAATGCCCTGGTGCATTGGTCTGAATTTAATTCCGGCGGCAGGTCTTTTTAACATTTTAACTTATTTTCAATGAATTAAAGGAAATCCTATGAAAACGCAGAATATCCCTGTTTCACCCGCATTTATCGCTATTTCCTGGATTGCCATGATCGGCGGCAGTGTGGTTTATTTGGCCGGTTTGTGGCAGGCAGGGATGGAGCTAAATGAAAAAGGCTACTATTTTTCTGTGCTGATTCTTGCGCTGTTTGCTGCGGTTTCATTGCAAAAAACGGTTCGCGATCGCCAGGAAAATATCCCCACAACTCGCCTTTACTACGGAGTGTGCCTACTGGCATTTGGTCTTTCAGTTGCGCTGCTGGTTATCGGATTGGTGAATGCAACACTGATGCCTAGCGAAAAAGGGTTTTACGGTGTGTCATTCTTCATGGCGCTATTTGGTGCAGTAGCCGTGCAGAAGAATACCCGTGATAACCAATTCACAGAAAAAGGGATACCGGTTAATAATAACATTGAGAATACTTTTGAGTAATGGCTGTCGGGCGGTGATGCGCCCGATTCGAATTATACAATTAAAGATTTTTCATATTTATTTTTATTTGGCCATTACACCTTTTGTTGAGAGTATGCACATTTAATAGAGTATGCAATTATGATTGACAGGAATGCCGTGGTTCAACTTTTATGCGATCACGTTTTTGTATACTATCGATATAGTGAATAAATAAGTTTAAACTAGTCAACCCTTAGTCGTAATCATGCAACAAAGTATATTTTTCTGTTATTTATTATTTTAAACTATTCATTTTTATATTTCATGGTTTATTCATTTCCGTTAATGCTTTATCTCACCATTTAAAATAGGAGGAAAAGTATATGCCAGCACTGACTTGCTTAGGCGATGCAACAACACACGGCGGTAAGGTTATATCAGCCACATCAACCATGTATGTCGAAGGTGTACAAGTGGCATTAGTAGGAGATAGCGTTTCATGCCCACTGCATGGTTCTAACCACATTCAGCAAGGCGATCCTACAGTGTTTGATAATGGCGTTCAGGTGGTTGTTCACGACTGCGTATGTGAATGTGGTTGCAAAGTTATCAGCTTTCGAAATGAGATGGTAGATTAAATAAAATGAATTGGCCGATTCCAGACATCCCACATAAGAAAAGCTTAAAGAAACCATCCATTAAATTCTTGACGATTGTTTTTATTCTTTTGATTTGCTTAGGTGCATTAACTTCAATTTTTCTGCTGAAAGTTCATGATTACAGAGATATAATAATCAATGGTTTGCTACCTTCAGGGTTGATATGGCTATGTCTCGTGGGAATTATTTGGTTTCGCTATGATCAATCTTCCAATGCAGCTATATTATGGGGTATTCAGACTCAACTTACCAAATCTCATTGGCAGCGTTGGGCTATGTGGCAAAGGCCGATTATAGCAAATATAATCTTGTGTCCTGAAGAAAATGGAAGCGAAGCTTTAATTGGAGATCCTTCTAATATTCCAGCATATCCGGTTAAATGCAGACATCTACACCACGATTTTTTAAATTTAAGCTCTAAGTTTATTTTTTTAGATGAAAATCTGGAAAGACAATGCCCTGGTTATCGAAATAGTCTTTATGACATCATTTTACTCAAAACAGAAAAGCATGATGCATCTCACATTTCTGAGGCTGTATTTAAACAATGGGATATTGTCCCTAATATTGTGTCTGTGACTGACCAATACTTTTCAGGTTCTGAATTCTGTTCGATTAAAGAAATGGCACTGATTATTACCTTACAGGATTGGCCTAACTCTGTTGAATGTGGATATAGTGAATTCATTAACGCAAGTCTTATATGTTCATCAGAAATGATCAAGAGTGATTCATTTCTTGTCAAAGCAGGTGTAGGGAGATTTTTGCATTCAAACTCTCTGACGAAATCACTTGATATTCTCACAGAGTATAACAAGTTGGAGGCTTCAGAAATGAAGCATGTATGGCTTTCGGGAGTTGAGGAGGCTGATAAGATTACAATCGTACGCTATGCTGAAGAAAAAAAATGGGCACTTCCTTCTCGATATCCATTTTTGGTTGTTAATCATTCATTTGGCCCGCCAGGACCACTATCCTTTCCTGTTTCTATTTCATTATTAGTTGATGCTGCAATTAGAACGGGAGAAACTCAATTATTAATATCAGGTGGTAAGGATAAAGCCTATTCATTTTGTCTGATTACAAGGAAGTTGTTTTTATGACATCAACAGCTTCGCCGGTCATTCGGCGTTTTAGTGTAACAGGATATTCAATATTAGTCGTGGCGCTTGCATGCGTAAGTGCATTCCTGATCACTACTTTCAGAAGTGGTATGGATATCTTAGGCGTAAATGTTGAATATGTTTGGTTAATCTGGGGGATGTGTGTAATAGCTTTAATAATAGCTATCTTTACTCTTCATTTTTCTCAGAGAAAGTCAATTGGCGAAAAGCAAGAGCAATATTTACCTCAAAAAATAATTGGGCACGACAAGCAATTAGATAAGAAAAAAACCACTTCAACTGAAAATCACCGGATTATTCTTCAGCATCTCCATTATGCTCTCCGCCAACAACACGGCCGTCTTTGGAATTTCAAAGTTCACATCCTTCTCATCACGGGCAGCGTGTCAGACGTTGAACGCTTGGCACCTGGCCTGACCAATCAACTCTGGCAAGAGGACAGTGGTACGCTGTTGTTGTGGGGCGGCGATCCCGCCTCTCAAACTGATGAAAACTGGCTGATTGCTTTAAAGCGTCTGCGTCGCCGTCCTGCAGACGCGATAATTTGGGTGACTTCTGCTGCTGACCAGCTTAACGACATTGGCGGGTTGCCCACTACTGCGCAACCTTCCAGTGCCGCGATTGATGCCACCGCACATGCCTTATCGGCTCGCTGCAATATGCTCGGCTGGCGACTGCCGCTGTTCGTCTGGTCATTGCATACACGGGCTGGAAAGCAATCTGGCCGTATAACTCAGGCCGTTGGGTTCCAGACTTCCACAACCAATAATCACGATGCATTGCTCGCGGCACTGGCGGCGGATCTCATCGCGCAGGGGACCCAGCAGGTGGCGGGCTCGCCGCAGAATCACTTTTTGCTGAGCCTCGCGGACCAGCTGGCGCGTGTGCCTGAATCGATAACTACGCTGCTTTCTCCGCTGCAGAGTGTTCATCGCTCTCTGCCGCTGGCGGGGATGGTGTTCAGCCCGCAATCGGAAGGTACGGCACTTACGGTGCCACACCATTGGATACGCGATAACCGCTGGGATGCGCTGCCTGCGTCTTCAAATGAACTCCCTGCTCATCTTCGCCCGTCTCGCTATGGCATGCAGTGGAATCGCATTCTCGCCGCAGCCGCCTGTGTGCTGGTGGTACTGTGGGGAGCAGGAATGCTGGTCTCTTTCGCCGCCAATCGCAGCATTATCGGTGATGCCGTACAGGTGACTGAAAACGCTTCTGACAGCAGTCAGTCTTTAAAACAACGGCTTGCTGCGATGGGCGTGCTTCAGGATACGATCGGGCAATTACAGTATCGCCAGGAGCATGGTACGCCCTGGTACAGCCGCCTCGGACTGAATCAGAACGAAGAACTGCTGTCTGCCCTGTGGCCTCATTACCGTCAGGCGGCGCTGCCCCTGCTACGCGACGCCGCAGCCTTGCAGCTTACTGACGCGCTGAAAGCCTATGCCGCACTCCCACCTGACAGCCCATTGCGGGAAACGCAGTCAAAGCAGGCCTACACGCAGCTCAGGTTGTATCTGATGCTGACGCGTCCTGAACGTATGGACCCCAGTTGGTTCAGCCAGGCACTGATGCAAAACTGGACGCAGCGGCAGAGTCTGGACCAGGCATACTGGCAGGGTGCCGGGAGTCCGCTGCTGGCTTTCTATGCAGAGAATTTCAATGCTCACCCTGAATGGGCGCTGAAAGCAGACCCGGAGCTGGTCAGGCAGGTGCGCGCCCTGCTGGTTCGCCAGGTGGGGGTGACCAACAGCGAAACCCGCCAGTACCAGCGGGTGCTGGCGCAGGTGACGCATCAGTACGCCGATATGCGACTGGGCGATATGACCGGCGATACGGATGCGGGTCGCCTGTTTACCACCGATGAAGTGGTGCCCGGCATGTTCACCCGTCAGGCCTGGGAAGATGGCGTTAAACCCGCGATTGAAAAGGTGGCGCGGGAGCGGCGTGAGGAGATGGACTGGGTACTCAGTGATGCGCCGCCCCCCGCTGGTGATGCTTCCTCACCCGAAGCGCTGGAGGCGCGCCTCACCAGCCGATACTTTGCCGACTACAGCGCAGCCTGGCTGAACTTCCTCAACAGCCTGCGCCTGCAGCCTGCACCGACGCTTTCAGACGCGATCGACCAGCTGACGCTGATGGCAGACGTCAGGCAGTCACCGCTGGTGGCGCTAATGAATACGCTCAACGTGCAGGGACGGACCGGGCAGAGTGGGGATGCTATTGCTGACTCGCTGGTGAAGTCTGCGCAGAACCTGCTCAGTCGGGAAAAGCGCCCTGCCATTGACCAGAACAGCGGCCCGAGCGGCCCACTCGATGCGACTTTCGGCCCGCTGCTGGCGCTGACTGACAATCAGGGCAGCAGCAGTATGAGCCTGCGTA
>NZ_JASGBX010000052.1:0-359 GCF_030053335.1 Pantoea sp. EABMAA-21 | reverse complement strand
TATCGCCAAGCGGTAAGGCACCGGTTTTTGATACCGGCATTCCCTGGTTCGAATCCAGGTATCCCAGCCATTATCGGATGCAGTAAGCAGTAAACTCAGGCTACGTAGCTCAGCTGGTTAGAGCACATCACTCATAATGATGGGGTCACAGGTTCAAATCCCGTCGTAGCCACCAAATTTTTGGGGTGTCGCCAAGCGGTAAGGCTCTGGTTTCTGATACCAGCATTCCGGGGTTCGAATCCCTGCACCCCAGCCAATTAAAGACAATTTGAAAACGCATTATTGGGGTGTCGCCAAGCGGTAAGGCTCTGGTTTCTGATACCAGCATTCCGGGGTTCGAATCCCTGCACCCCAGCCAA
>NZ_JASGBX010000034.1:0-9549 GCF_030053335.1 Pantoea sp. EABMAA-21 | reverse complement strand
GTTCCCAAGGGTGGTGAAAGAGAGACCCTATAAATATCCGACAGCCAGAAGAAAAAATGCCAGTCAGGCTTAACTGACTGGCATTAGGCCTTTCGGCCCGTTTTCTTTTATGCGTTCTGGCGCCACCATTCGGCGAGCAGAATGCCAGTCGCCACGGAGACGTTAAGACTCTCAACGTTGCCGGTACCGCCAATCGACAGGCTGATATCACCCTGCTGGAAGGCGCTGTCGGACAGACCTTCACGCTCCTGACCCAGTACCAACACCATTTTGGCTGGCAGCTCAGCTTTCGCCAGCGGCGTGCCTTCATGGCTTGAAGTCGTCACGATGGTGTAACCCGCTTTGCGGAAGGCTTCCAGACCGCTGGCAAAACTTTCACCGCTGATCGCCTGCACATGTTCTGCGCCACCTTCGGCAGTACGTACTGCCGCGCCCGATTCCAGCAGGGAAGCATCGTTAACCAGCAAACCTTTCACACCGAAGTGTGCGCAGCTACGCATGATGCCACCGAGATTGTGCGGGTTGCTGACATCTTCCAGCGCCAGCACGCAATCCCTGGTATCCGCTTTTTTCAGCCACTCAGAGACTTCCATGCCTATACGTTTCTTGATGATGAAGCACACGCCGCCGTGGTGTTCGGTGCCTGAAGCCTTAGTCAGCTCGGCATCATCCACCACGTGGTAGGCTTTACGGTTGGCCGCTAACCAGCGCAGCGTTTCGCGGAAGCGCGGGGTGACGCTCTGGATAAACCAGGCACGTACAATGCTCTCTGGACGGCTGGCAAACAGCGCCTGGCAGGCATTTTCGCCGTAAACGCGCGTCTCTTCCTGACGCTGACGGCGAATCTGCTCGGGATCGATCACCGGCTTATTGCTCGCTGCCTCATCAATCTGGCTATCGTCCGCTACCGGTGGGCGTGAAACGGTGCGCCACGGAGAATCACCAAAGCTGCGATTGTCATCACGATCGTCGCGACGACCGAAGCTGCGACCGCGGTCAGCATTGCGTGCATCACGCGCGGGCGTTCCGCGTCCACCTGCACTGCTGCGACCACCTTCTTCATTATTACGTGCAGTACGAGGACCAGAACGACGATTATCTTCCTGGCGCGCAGCAGGACGGCCGCCTTTGCCGGTACGGGGATTTGGCTTTTGGCCTGCATCCTCATCACGTACATACATCACTTTTACCTTGCCGCTTTTGCCTTTAAATTCGTCGTTCATTTGTTCCTCCTGCATTGAGAGCGCGAAGATTACCTGATGTGCTGGAGCTTAGCTATCAACTATTGAACCTATTGGGCAATCCAGATTGAGCATAGCACTCAACCTTTTCATAATGTTCGGCAATCATAACATTTACAGGTCCGGTTTGAGGTGACGATGAATACTGTATGTGCCTCCTGTCAGGCAACTAACCGCGTTCCCGAGGAACGTATTGCCGATGGCGCCAAGTGTGGTCGCTGTGGCGACGAGCTGTTCAATGGTGAAGTCGTGAATGCCACGGCAGCCACGCTTGATAAATATTTGCAGGACGATTTGCCCGTGGTGGTCGACTTTTGGGCGCCGTGGTGCGGTCCGTGCGTGAACTTCGCGCCTGTTTTTAAGGATGTCGCTGACGAACGCCGCGGTAAAGTGCGCTTTGTGAAAGTGAACACGGAAGCCGAACCGGCACTCAGCTCACGCTTCCGCATCCGCAGTATCCCGACCATTATGGTGTTCAAAAAAGGTGAGATGGTCGACATGTTAAACGGGGCAATGCCCAAAGCGCCGTTTAATGAGTGGCTCGACGAATCACTTTAAGCACCTCAGGCCAGCCCCTGTGCTGGCCTTGCCGTTCGCCTTCCATTAAACTGGCGTTTTTTTCCTGCCTGCGATTCTATGTCTGAAAATGCCGTTCTGCGCTTACGTGCGCAACGTTTAGCACGCGCTACGCGCCCGTTTCTTGCCCGTGGCAATCGCGTGTTGCGTTGCCAGCGTTGTCTGTTGCCGCAAAAAAATTGCCTGTGTGCCACGCTGCAACCGCAGCTAGCACGCAGCCGTTTTTGCCTGGTGATGTTCGATACCGAGCCGATGAAGCCGAGCAATACCGGACGCCTGATTGCCGATATCCTGCCTGATACGCTGGCGTTTGGCTGGTCACGCACCGAACCTGATGAAGCGATGCTCGCAGCAGTGCAAACCACCGATTATCAGCCACTGGTAGTATTTCCGGGCTCGTATGCCGATGCAGGCAGGGAAGTCCTCATCACACCTCCGCTCACCGGCAAACCACCGCTATTTATTATGCTGGATGGCACCTGGACCGAAGCCCGCAAAATGTTCCGCAAAAGCCCCTGGCTGGATGCGTTCCCGGTGATGTCACTCAACGTTTCCACACCGTCGCGCTACACGCTGCGGGAAGCGCACGGCGAGGGCCAGCACTGTACCGCTGAAGTGGCCGCCGCGCTGCTGGAACAGGCTGGCGATGTTGAGGCAGCAAGCGCGTTACAGCAGCATTTTGAGCATTTCCGCCACGCTTATTTGGCAGGCAAGCCGCATCATCCTGTGCACTATCAGGAAAGTGTGCTGTAGGGATCGCCTGATTTTTTAACTCGTCCGTTTGATTTATAGTCGCACATCGCCATGGAGTTGGCTCCCAACATAAGGATGATGCGCTATGAAAGTCTGGTGGCTTGTTGTGCTGCTGATAGCGGGCTGCAGCACGGCACCGCAAACTGACCGCCCTTACCCACTGCCGTTACAATCCGTTAGCACACGCCCAGGTGGCATCATTAGCGTTGCTGAATTGCAGCCCGGTGATTTGCTGCTCTCCTCCGCCACCTCGCCTCAATCCTGGGGCATTCGCCTGATTAGCTTCAGCGGTGTCAGCCATGCCGCAATCTACCTGGGTGATCGGCAAGTGGCGGAAGCCGTGGGCAGTGGTGTCAAAATCATTCCGCTGCAACAGGCTATTGAGGAGAGTAATAACGTGTTGGTGCTACGCGTGCCCAGCCTCACTCAAGACCAAAGCTCGCTGTTGCGCGAATTTGCCCACCAGCAACAAGGCAAAAAATACAATTTCAAAGGTATCGTGATGTTCATGCCGTTTATGGTTTCGCGCCGCGTCTGCGAGCTGCCGCTGATGCACGAAAATCTACGCAGTGCCTGTCTCACTGCATTAGCGCGCGTGCAACTCGCCGACGTTGACGATCCTCAAGCCAATCGCTTCTTCTGCTCAGAATTCGTCATCGCAGGATATCGCCATGCAGGCGTCGAGCTACTTCAGGGACAGGCGAGCTGGGTCAGTCCGGCTGATCTCATGCATCTGCGTGATGGAGATGTCTCAGCATGGCATAGCGAGCAGAATATGCAGTACATCGGCCATTTAAAGCGCTGGAACCTTAAAGAGATCCTCAGCCTGCGATCGGCGAGTCGGCAAGCAGAGTAAAAAGCGTTTACAATCATGCCAATCTTGATGTCGGGAGCGGATGATGAGCCAACGCGGACTGGAAGCACTGTTACGACCTAAATCAATCGCGGTGATTGGTGCGTCAGTTACACCGGGGCGCGCCGGCTACTTTATGATGCGTAATTTGCTGGCTGGCGGATTTAGCGGTCCGGTGCTGCCGGTCACGCCGAAGTATAAAGCCGTAAGCGGTGTGCTGGCCTGGCCGGATATTGCCAGCCTGCCGTTCGCGCCCGATCTCGCCATTATCTGTACTCATGCCAAACGCAATCTGGAGCTGCTGCAGCAGCTGGGTGAAAAAGGCTGCAAAGCCTGCATCATTCTCTCCTCGCCCGCCAGTCAGCTTGAAGAGTTGAAAGCCTGCGCCAGCCAGTGGCAAATTCGCCTGCTCGGCCCGAACAGTCTGGGATTGCTGGCCCCGTGGCAAGGATTAAACGCCAGCTTCTCGCCGGTGCCGATCGCAAAAGGACGCATTGCCTTTATTTCTCAATCCGCTGCGGTATCCAACACCATTCTTGATTGGGCTCAACAGCGCAATCTCGGCTTCTCCTGGTTTATCGCTTTGGGCGACAGTCTGGATATTGATGTTGATGACTTGCTGGATTTCCTGGCGCGTGACGGTAAAACCAGCGCTATTCTGCTCTATCTAGAGCATCTCAGTGATGCGCGCCGCTTTGTTTCGGCCTCTCGTAGCGCCTCACGCAATAAACCGATTCTGGTGATCAAAAGCGGTCGCAGCCATCAGGCACAGGCGATGATTGGCACACTCAGCGGGCTGGATGCAGCATGGGATGCCGCGATTCAGCGTGCCGGTTTGCTGCGGGTGCAGGACACGCATGAACTGTTTTCCGCGGTGGAATCGCTAAGCCATATGCGTCCATTGCGAGGGGATAGATTGATGATCATCAGCAACGGCGCAGCCCCCGCAGCCTTAGCACTGGATGAGCTGTACGCGCGTAATGGCAAACTGGCTACGCTGAGTGATGAGACTTTACAAGCCTTGACCACGTTGTTGCCCGAGGGCGTTGGGCGCGGTAATCCGCTGGATCTCAAGGACGATGCCACCCCTGCGCGCTATGTTGCCTGCATTGAACAACTACTGGATAGCCATGAACTCGATGCATTAATGATTATCCATGCCCCGAGCGCCGTGTCTCCCGCCACCGAAACGGCCGAGCAAATTATTGCGACAGTGGCAAAACATCCGCGCGGCAAACAGGTGACACTTCTCACTAACTGGTGTGGCGAATACTCGTCACAAGCCGCTCGTCGTGCTTTCACTCAGGCCGGAATCCCCACCTGGCGCACGCCGGAAGGCACGGTGACCGCTTTCATGCACCAGGTCGAATATCGCCGTAACCAGAAGCAATTGCGTGAAACCCCCGCTTTGCCGATAGGCCTGACACAAAATAGTACGCAGGCGCACCAGTTGATTCAGCAAGCGCTGGATCAGGGGATCAACACGCTGGATACCCACGAAGTGCAACCGGTGCTGCAAGCGTATGGTTTGTCGACGCTACCGACCTGGATTGCGAGTGACAGCCGTGAGGCCGCCACTACTGCCGATCAGATTGGTTATCCGGTGGCGCTTAAGCTGCGGTCGCCGGATATTCCACACAAATCAGAAGTTCAGGGCGTGATGCTGTATCTGCGCAGTTGTGAGGAGGTCGAGCAGGCCGCTGAAGCGATATTTGATCGCGTGCGCCATACCCATCCTCAAGCCCGAATTGATGGATTGCTGGTACAAAGCATGGCGAATCGTGCGGGTGCGCAGGAATTACGCGTGGTGGTGGAGCAAGATCCGCTGTTTGGTCCCATCATTATGCTGGGTGAAGGCGGCGTAGAATGGCAGGCCGATAAACAGGCTGCCGTCGCACTTCCCCCATTGAACATGACGCTGGCGCGTTATCTGGTGATTCAGGCGATGAAGAGCGGCAAAGTGCGCAGTCGCAGTGCGTTGCGTCCACTGGATATTGCCGGGCTGAGCCAATTGCTGGTGCAGGTTTCAAATCTGGTGGTAGATTGCCCGGAGATCCAGCGGCTGGATATCCATCCGCTGCTGGCCTCCGCGAATGAATTCACCTTGCTGGATGTCACGCTGCAACTCGCGCCATTTACTGGTGATAACGAAGCGCGTCTGGCTATCCGTCCTTACCCGCATCATCTTGAAGAACAAGTACAGCTGAAAGATGGGCAGTATTGCCTGTTCCGTCCGATCTTGCCGGAAGATGAACCACAACTGCGCGCGTTTATCGCTCAGGTAACGAAAGAAGACCTTTATTATCGTTATTTCAGTGAGATCAATGAGTTCACGCATGAGGATCTCGCCAACATGACCCAAATCGACTATGACCGAGAGATGGCCATTGTTGCAGTACGACAGCACAACGGGAATGATGAGATTATTGGTGTGACGCGTGCGATCTCGGATGCCGATAACATTGATGCGGAGTTTTCGGTGCTGGTGCGCTCCGATCTTAAAGGACTCGGGATGGGCAGACGATTGCTGGAAAAGATGATCCGCTATACGCGCGATCATGGTCTGCAACAATTGAACGGTATCACCATGCCACACAACACCGGCATGATTACGCTGGCACGAAAACTGAATTTTCGTGTGAATATTCAATTGGATGATGGCATTGTCAGCCTGAATTTACCGCTCGGTGAGGCGTGATGATATCCTGTACAGAAAGGTAAAAATCCTCCTTATCAGGCCGGTTGATGTTATTATTTACCGTTAGGATCATGATTTGATGGCAAAAGGCCATGCAATGAACAGAGAAGAAGTGCACTGTGATGTTGTCTAAATTTAAACGCAATAAACACCAACAACACCTCGCACAGCTGCCTAAACTGTCACAATCCGTGTCGGATGTGACCACGCTTTACTCGCCTGCCGAGTTCCGTGAGACCCTGCTGACGAAAATCGCTGCGGCTGAAAAACGCATCTGCATCGCCGCGCTCTATCTCGAGAACGACGACGGCGGGCGTGGCATCATGCAGGCGCTCTATGCTGCGCGTCAGGCACGTCCGGAGCTGGATATCAGTATTCTGGTGGATTGGCATCGCGCGCAGCGTGGCCGAATTGGCGCCGCTCGTGGACTGACCAACGCTGATTGGTATTGCGAGATGGCAGCACAGCATCCCGAGATCGCTATTCCAGTGTATGGCATTCCCGTTAACACGCGTGAAGCACTTGGCGTACTGCATCTGAAAGGCTTCATTATTGATGACACCTTACTGTATAGCGGCGCCAGCCTGAATGATGTTTATCTGCATCAGCATGATAAATATCGCTATGATCGCTATCAGCTAATCCGCAATCCACAATTGGCGGACACCATGTACGCGTGGATTTGCGAAAATCTCAAGCAGTCCGATGCGGTTAATCGCCTTGACCAGACTGAGCGTCCATCCAGCCCTGAAATTAAAAACGAAACACGCCAGTTCCGCCAGGATTTGCGCAGTTTTAACTACCAGTTCGCGGGGAATACTGACAATGACTCACTGGCGGTCACGCCGCTGGTGGGCCTTGGCAAACGCAGTCTGCTCAATAAAACCATCTTCCATTTGATGCCGTGCGCCGAGCGTAAACTGACGCTGTGCACGCCTTACTTCAACCTGCCAGCGATCCTGGTGCGTAATCTGATCCACCTGCTGCGTCAGGGTAAAGAAGTGGAGATCATCGTGGGCGATAAAACCGCCAACGATTTCTACATCCCGCCTGACCAGCCGTTTAAAATCATCGGCGCACTGCCCTATCTGTATGAGATCAACCTGCGACGCTTTCTGAGCCGTTTGCAGTATTACGTCAATAACGGCCAGTTGACGGTGCGTTTGTGGAAAGACGGCGAAAACAGTTATCACCTGAAAGGCATTTGGGTGGATGACGAGTGGATGATGATTACCGGTAATAACCTTAATCCGCGCGCCTGGCGACTGGATTTGGAAAATGCGGTGCTTATCCATGATCCGAAGAATGAGCTGGCAGAACAGCGCGAGAAAGAGCTGGCGTTGATTCGTGAACATACCACGACGGTCCAACACTTCCGCGAATTAGAGAGTATTTCTGACTATCCGGCGAAGGTACGTAAGTTAATCCGTCGTCTACGCCGTATCCGTATTGACCGTCTTATCAGTCGCTTACTCTAACAGATGCGTGCGTTCATCCTCTGCGTAGTTTTACTTTGTAGTGGATGTGCGCATGTGGCACAAGATAACTGGACCGGTAAGGACAAAGCCGAACACTTCTTCTCTTCTGCCGTGCTAGCCGCTGCCGGCAGTGAAATCTCCCAACACCAGCATCAAAGCCGTGGACAAAATTTACGTTTTGGCTTTTTGTTCTCGCTGAGTTTTGGCGTAGGAAAAGAGTTATATGACAGCCGCTCTTCGGGGAGCGGCTGGAGTTGGAAAGATCTCAGCTATGACGTGGCGGGAGCGGCCACTGGCGTTGCCTTGTGGAATTTAAGCCAATAATCACAGTGCAATGCCCTTCCCTTTGCGATGGAGCATCAGGGAAATAACGAAGGCCAATGCCCCCATCGCCGACACATACCAGAAGAAACTGGTTTCAATCCCCTCTTTCTTCAGCAGTAAAGCGACATACTCGGCCGAACCACCAAAGATCGCATTAGCCACCGCATAAGATAAGCCAACACCTAGTGCGCGCACTTCTGGCGGGAACATTTCTGCTTTCAGAATGCCACTGATGGCGGTATAGAAGCTGGTGATAATCAGCGCCAGCATGATCAGTGCAAATGCGGCCCAACCGCTCTGCACATTTTGCAGCATCATCAGGATCGGCACGGTACAGATTGCTGCACCCGCACCAAAGATCATCATCGAGGATCGACGACCGATCTTATCTGAAAGCGCTCCAACGATCGGCTGAATCAACATGAAGACGAATAATGCAGCAGTCATCAATCCGCTGGCACTGCGTGCATCCATCCCTGCCGTGTTGACGAGATACTTTTGCATGTAGGTGGTAAAGGTGTAGAAGCTCAGTGAACCGCCGGCAGTAAAACCCAATACCATCAGAAATGCGCGTGAGTGATTGCGCAGCAAACCCATAACGCTGCCCGCATCTTTATGTTCACGATTCTTTTTCTCGGAGGTTTCATTCAGTGAGCGACGCAGCCACAGAGCGACCACAGCCAGCACGGCGCCAAGGAAGAAGGGGATACGCCAACCCCAACTCCGCAACTCTTCGTCGCTGAGGATCTGTTGCAGCACTACCACGGTAAGAACCGCTAACAGCTGCCCGCCGATCAGCGTCACATACTGGAATGATGCGTAAAATCCTTTACGGCCTTCTAAAGCGACTTCACTCATGTAAGTAGCGCTGGTGCCATACTCTCCTCCCACTGACAACCCTTGAAACATACGCGCCAGCAGCAGGATCACCGGTGCCGCTACGCCAATTTCGCCGTATCCTGGCAGGCAGGCGATCACCAGGGATCCTAAACACATCATGCAGACAGAAATCAGCATTGAGTTTTTACGTCCATGGCGATCGGCGATATAGCCAAACAGCCAGCCACCAATCGGACGCATTAAAAATCCAGCGGCGAATACACCTGCTGTTTGCAGTAACTGCGTAGTGGTATCGCCTGCCGGGAAGAATACATGCGCGAAATAGAGTGAGAAAAAGGAGTAAACGTAGAAATCGAACCACTCGACCAGGTTGCCCGATGACGCGCCAACAATCGCCCAGATGCGTTGTTTGCTGTTTATCGTTGATTCAGATGGTGCCACTTTTTGTTGTAGTGAGTCGGTCATGTCTTACCTCATTTCCTTGCGATAAATTAATGCCAAAGGATTCAGTAAAGCATGTGTTGGGCGGTTTCGGGAATTGGATGACGTTGAAGGTGCTAATTTGTGATTAGTAAGGGATTTTGGGGGTGAAATTAGGGCGATTGCATGCAATTTCAGCGTTATATAGACGTAAAAAAACCCTGAACTTTCGTTCAGGGTTTCTTCACTTGTTTGATGCCTGGCAGTTCCCTACTCTCGCATGGGGAGACCCCACACTACCATCGGCGCTACGGCGTTTCACTTCTGAGTTCGGCATGGGGTCAGGTGGGACCACCGCGCTACAGC
>NZ_JASGBX010000033.1:0-9587 GCF_030053335.1 Pantoea sp. EABMAA-21 | reverse complement strand
CTCAGAAGTGAAACGCCGTAGCGCCGATGGTAGTGTGGGGCCTCCCCATGCGAGAGTAGGGAACTGCCAGGCATCAAATTAAAGTGTGCTGATATGGCTCAGTTGGTAGAGCGCACCCTTGGTAAGGGTGAGGTCCCCAGTTCGACTCTGGGTATCAGCACCAGTTTTAAAGCGTGAGTTCGGTAAATAACAGAATTTGCCTGGCGGCTTTAGCGCGGTGGTCCCACCTGACCCCATGCCGAACTCAGAAGTGAAACGCCGTAGCGCCGATGGTAGTGTGGGGTCTCCCCATGCGAGAGTAGGGAACTGCCAGGCATCAAACACAGAAGCCCTGAACGAAAGTTCAGGGCTTTTTTGTATGTTTAAAACTCGCAACCAGGCTCAAGATTCGTCAAAAACGTCGAATGAGTTAATGCGAGATAATATCAAGGTCATAAAAAAACCTCTGCCAGATTGCGCAGAGGCTTAAGTAGCTCATTGAATATCAATGAATAACTTGAGAAAGGAAGGCGCGTGTACGTTCTGATTTCGGATTCGCGAAGAACTCCTGCGGCGGCGCTTCCTCAACAATCTCTCCGCGATCCATAAAGATCACCCGGTCCGCCACAGTACGCGCAAAGCCCATCTCGTGCGTCACGCATAACATCGTCATACCATCTTCTGCCAGACCAATCATTGTATCGAGAACCTCTTTTACCATTTCTGGATCGAGCGCTGAAGTCGGTTCATCGAACAGCATGATTTTCGGTTTCATACACAGTGAACGCGCGATCGCCACACGTTGTTGCTGCCCTCCTGACAACTGTCCTGGAAACTTATGGGCATGTTCCGCGATACGCACGCGTTGCAGATAATGCATCGCTAACTCTTCCGCTTCTTTCTTCGGCATCTTACGCACCCAAATCGGCGCCAGGGTGCAGTTTTGCAACACGGTAAGATGCGGGAACAAATTAAAATGTTGAAATACCATGCCGACTTCGGTACGAACACGCTCAATATTGCGCACATCATCGTTAAGATGGATGCCATCTACCACGATACGGCCTTGTTGATGTTCTTCTAAATGATTGATGCAACGAATAGTGGTGGATTTTCCGGAACCGGAGGGCCCACAAAGAACAATCCGTTCGCGGGGTTTCACCAGCAAGTTAATATCTTTAAGAACATGGAACTGACCATACCATTTATTCACGTTTTCGAGCGTAATCATCATGGCGTCAGCCGCATTAGTCATAATTTGTGTCATGTAAAACCTCAGTGCGATTTACGCCCGGTGTGGAAGCGCTTCTCCAGATACTGGCTATAGCGCGACATGCTAAAACAGAAAATCCAGTAAACCATGGCAGCAAACACGTAGCCTTCAGTCGACATGCCCAGCCAGGTGGGGTCAACGGTGGCTTGCTGCACGCTACTGAAGAGATCGAATAGGCCGATGATGATCACCAGGCTGGTATCTTTAAACAGTGCGATGATGGTATTCACTAAACCAGGGATGGTCAGCTTAAGTGCCTGTGGCAGAATAACCAGCATCTGCGTTTTCCAGTAGCCGAGTGCCAGTGATTCCGCCGCTTCAGTCTGCCCTTTTGGCAGTGCTTGCAAGCCGCCACGCACCACTTCTGCAACATAAGCGGACTGGAACAGAATCACGCCGACCAGCGCACGTACCAGCTTGTCGATAGTCGTGCCCTCTGCCATAAACAGCGGCAGCATTACCGATGACATAAACAGCACGGTAATCAGTGGCACACCACGCCAGAACTCAATGAAAATCACTGACAGGGTGCGAACCACGGGCATTTTTGAACGACGAGCCAGCGCCAGCAGAATCCCCAACGGCAGCGCACCAGCGATGCCAATTGAGGCAATAATCAGCGTCAGCGTCAGACCGCCCCACTGGCGGGTTTCCACGCGATCCAGCCCCAGATACCCGCCATACATCAGCAGCCAAACAATGATCGGATAGATCACCGCCCAGCAGGCAATGTAGCGACCACGGCGTGGCATAGACTTAATGAACATGGGAACGATCGACAGTAGACTAATCACCAACGCCAGATTAATGCGCCAGCGCAATTCATGTGGATAAAGCCCATACATGAATTGGCCAAAACGTGCGTGGATAAATACCCAACATGCACCGGCTTTGGTGCAATCCGCGCGCGTTTCACCAATCCAGTTAGCCTGGAAGATCAGCCAATCCAGCGCCGGAGGAATCACACTCCAGATGATCCAGAAACTGAACAGCGTGAGCAGGGTATTGAGCCAGCTGGAGAACAGATTTTTGCGCGCCCAAAGCCAGGCTTTTCCTAGCGGATTGCTGGGTACGGGCGGTGTTTCGTGTGTGGTAACAGACATAATGATCCCGTTCTCTTATCGCTCAACTAGCGCAATTTTGCGGTTGTAGAGGTTCATCAGCAGTGAAATGAGCAGGCTGATGATCAGATAGACCGCCATGGTAATCGCAATAGTTTCAATCGCCTGGCCAGTTTGGTTCAGCACGGTACCGGCAAACAACGACACCATATCGGGATAGCCAATGGCCGCCGCCAGTGATGAGTTCTTCACGATATTGAGATACTGACTGGTTAACGGTGGAATGATCACGCGCATTGCCTGCGGGATGATGACTTGACGCATCGTGACCGGATTTGGCAGACCCAGCGAACGGGCTGCTTCATTCTGACCGTGCGGCACCGACTGAATCCCGGAGCGAATCACTTCCGCAATGAACGATGAGGTATACACAGAAAGCGCCACCGTTAACGCCGCCAGCTCCGGGATCATCACAAAGCCGCCGCGGAAGTTGAATCCGCGCAGTTCTGGTACATCCCAATGCGTTGCGGCACCAAACAATGTGTGTGCAATCAGGGGTAACAGCACAATCAAACCTGCAGCGGCTGGCCACGTG
This sequence comes from Pantoea sp. EABMAA-21, assembly GCF_030053335.1. NCBI lineage: Bacteria > Pseudomonadati > Pseudomonadota > Gammaproteobacteria > Enterobacterales > Erwiniaceae > Pantoea > Pantoea sp. EABMAA-21. The sequence continues at coordinate 6,679 of NZ_JASGBX010000033.1, read as the reverse complement.
CGGCGTAACTGGCCGGTTTTTAATTGATGCTTACGGTTGAAGCGGAAAAGCGCAACGCTGCCGAGGATGGCCAGTGCCAGCGCAATCAGGAATGGCCAGGTGCCAGGTGCATACTCTGGCCACGGAATATACAAACCGCGGTTACTGACAAACGCCAGATCAAACGCATTGAGTGCCTGACGTGGCCCTGGCAGGTTGCGCAACACCGCAAAGTACCAGAAGAAGATCTGCAGCAGCGGTGGGATATTACGAAACGTCTCGATGTAGATGGTCGAGAGTTTACGCAGCAGCCAGTTTCCAGACAGACGCGCGAGCCCCACGGCGAAGCCCAGGATGGAGGCAAATACAATGCAGAGTGCGGAAACCAGCAGGGTATTGGTCAACCCCACCATAAACACGCGCGCGTAAGTATCGCCTTCGGTGTAATCGATCAGGTGTTGGACGATGCCGAAACCGGCATTGCGCTCAAGAAATCCGAAACCGGAAGTGATGCCGCGGTTGGCCAGGTTGATTACTGTGTTGTGGACCAGATATCCCACCACAGCAAGCACGGCCACAATCGCGATGATCTGGTAAAGCCAGGCGCGAACCGTAGGATTACCAAACGAAAAATCCCTCTTTACGGTTGGGCGTTGTGACATGTTGAAACCTCAGTGAAGAAAACGCTTGGGCACCGCAGGGTGCGGTGCCCGACTGGCAGAACAGACTTAGCGTACTGGTGGAGCGTACTGAATGCCGCCCTGGTTCCAGAGTGCATTCTGGCCACGCGCGATTTTCAGTGCACTGTCTTTACCCACGTTGCGATCGAACACTTCCTGATAGTTACCGACTTGTTTGATGATGTTGTAAGCCCATTTATTATCAAGTTTCAGGTCTTTACCGAAGTCACCTTCTGCACCCAACAGGTGAGCCATATCCGGGGTAGTGGGTTTGGCCGCCATCTGATCAACATTCTTAGAGCTCACGCCCATCTCTTCTGCGTTCAGCATGGCGTAAAGAGACCATTTAACGATGGTGAACCAGTCGTCATCACCACGACGTACCACAGGACCCAGCGGCTCTTTAGAGATCACTTCTGGCAGCACGATGAAATCATCTGGTTTGCCGAGTTTCACACGCAGTGCATACAGCTGAGACTGGTCGGAAGAGAGGGTATCGCAGCGGCCACTGTCGAGTGCTTTCGCTGACTCATCAGAACGGTCGAAGGTCACTGGCGTGTACTGCATTTTGTTGGCTTTGAAGTAGTCAGCCACGTTCAGCTCGGTATCGGTACCGGCCTGAATACATACGGTGGCACCATCCAACTCTTTGGCGCTTTTCAGACCCGCTTTCTTATGGGTCAGGAAGCCGATGCCGTCATAGTAGTTCACACCAGCGAACAAGAAGCCCATGCCACCATCGCGCGAAGAGGTCCAGGTGGTATTACGAGACAAGATATCCACTTCACCAGACTGGAGCGCAGTGAAACGCTCTTTAGCCGTCAGCGGGGTGTATTTCACCTTGCTTGCATCACCAAATACCGCAGCCGCAGCAGCGCGGCAAACATCCACGTCGATTCCGGTAAATTTGCCGCTGGCATCAGCGTAGGAGAAGCCTGGCAGGCCATCGCTGATACCGCACTGTACGAAACCTTTCTTTTTAATGGCATCCAGCGTGGTGCCTGCGTGCGCTTGTTGAGTAACGGCGAACAGCGAGGCTGCAGCGACCAGGGTGGAAAGCATCATCTTTTTCATAAAGCATCCTGTGTGGCGAGATCGTGTGTTGTTATGTTTGCACGCACTTTAATGTGCGCTTTTTTCTGTCTGTGGCGGTTAGCCATCCACGACTCTGCAAAGGTAATGCCAGGTTTGCAGAATCCTGAATTCACTAGAAAGATCTTTTAATAAAAGGACGCATCCAGAAATTTTGGCTACTATCGCGCACCAAAAGGCTGCATGACGAGACGACGCGATCACAAATAGTGCAAATAGTTTCACTATGTGGAAGCAGTGTGAGCCATCACTCAGGATAAAATGTATGCGTTTGCAGGGTTACGGTAGAAACAGGGCAGGATCACTGGGAAAGCGGCTGGCGGGCGTTATGACGCACAAAGCAGGCGTTAAAAAGGGGCAAAAGACGTGCGGTAAGAGAGACGAAATATCACGGATGCAATTGCAACTATCGTTACCATATCCGCGACAATTGTTTCATCCGTTGCTAACGCAGGGAAACTATGGGTGAGGCACAAACAAAAACGCCAACCCGAGGGTTGGCGTTAGCGCAGCAAAGAACAATTAGTTCATGCCGTATTTTTTCAGCTTCTTACGCAGGGTACCACGGTTGATACCCATCATCAGAGCTGCACGGGTCTGGTTGCCACGGGTGTACTGCATCACCATGTCCAACAGAGGCTGCTCAACTTCAGCCAATACCAGCTCATACAGATCACTTACATCCTGACCATTCAGTTGAGCAAAATAGTTCTTCAGTGCCTGTTTTACCGAATCACGAAGTGGCTTTTGCGTCACCTGATCCTGTGAGTTAACGGTAGAAACGGTCAGTACATCAGAATTTACGCGTTGTTCGAACATAGTTCTTTCAGCTCTTTATTTCGTTTACGCAAGATTTTCGAAGTATGCCTCCAACGCCTCCAGCTGTTCGCTGGCATCCTCTATGGCGTTGAATGTGCGCCGAAACTGGTCATCAGGAGCACTTTCCTGCAAATACCAGGAAACGTGTTTACGAGCAATACGGTATCCCTTGCGCTGACCATAAAAGTCGTGCAGTTCCCGTATATGTCCAATCAGCATTTGCTTCACTTCAGCCAGCGGCTTCGGTGCCAGCAGCTCCCCTGTGTCCAGATAATGCTGGATTTCCCGGAAGATCCACGGTCTTCCCTGAGCAGCGCGTCCAACCATCAGAGCATCGGCTCCGGTATAGTCGAGCACCGCTCTGGCTTTGTGCGGGTCAGTAATGTCACCATTCGCGATAATCGGAATGGAAACGCTCTGCTTAACTGTCCGAATGCTGTCGTATTCAGCGTGCCCCTCAAACAAACAGGCGCGCGTGCGGCCATGAATGGTGAGAGCCTGAATGCCACAGCGTTCAGCCAATTGGGCAATCTCTACACAATTACGATTTTCTTTGTCCCAGCCGGTGCGAATCTTCAGCGTAACCGGTACATCAACTGCATTCACTACCGCACGGAGGATGGACTCCACCAGTGACGGATGCTGCAGCAGTGCTGAGCCAGCCATCTTACGATTCACTTTCTTAGCCGGGCAGCCCATGTTGATATCAATGACCTGCGCGCCAGACGCCACATTAATGCGCGCGGCTGCAGCCATCTCATCAGGATCGCAACCGGCAATTTGCACGGCACGGATTCCAGGCTCGTCACTATGCACCATACGCAAACGGGATTTATCACTGGCCCAAACTTCTGGGTTTGATGACAGCATCTCGGAGACAGTCATACCCGCGCCGTTCTCGTAACACAAGGTGCGAAATGGCTTGTCGGTAACGCCAGCCATAGGTGCAGCGATGAGTCGATTACGTAGCTGATGGTGTCCAATGCGCATGAAAAAGAAGTGACCCTAACTGTTCGCAAGGCGGCGTATATTACGCATTTTTTAACGAAGATGAAAGGCCAAACTTTGAACAATTCACCGTTAAACTGCGAGGAATTCGGCCTTAACAGCAATGCTACAACTAATAATCTATATAATTCAGTGCATTAAAAAATTATGCTGAAATTGTGAGCAAAAGTTTTTCTTAAAACATGCCCAAAATCACGACATAAAAACCGCCACATCCGGTAATTAGCCAGAGAAATGACGGCGATATGATTATTAAATGTACTAATTTGATTGCTTTCAGGTAGCAGATTTTCGGCTGATATGCAGAGGGTGAGTTGCTTTCACTGTCTGATGGCCAAACAGCAAACCGGCCAGCGAAGCCAGCCGGTGATCAAACTCAGCGGCGCACGCCGGTAATACGGCACCACTCCTCTTTTTCAGCCACCGGATCAAGTACGAAGCGCTCAACATAGGCTTCGCACACCCCTTCAGCCTGGCTGGCTAATACGCCCGACAATCCCAGATGTCCGCCCGCCTTTGGCAATACGCTAATCAGCGGCGCCAGCTCACGTAGCGGGCCTGCGAGGATATTGGCGACAACCACATCAGCTTGCAGGTTTTCCGGCTGTTGATGCGGTAGATAGAGCGACAGACGATCAGAAACGCCATTGCGCTCAGCATTGTCACGGCTGGCCTGAATAGCCTGCGGATCAATATCAATCCCGATAGCCTGCGACGCGCCCAGTTTAAGGGCGGCTATTGCGAGAATGCCGGATCCACAGCCAAAATCGATCACAGTTTTGCCTTGCAGATCAAGTCCATCAAGCCAGGTGAGACAGAGCGAAGTGGTCGGGTGGGTGCCGGTACCAAACGCCAGGCCCGGATCCAGCATCACGTTGACGGCATTCGGATCCGGCACGTCCCGCCAGCTCGGGCAGATCCACAAACGTTCACCAAAACGCATCGGGTGGAAGTTATCCATCCATTCACGTTCCCAGTCTTTATCCTCGATCTGCTCGATCTTGTGATGGAAATGCGATCCCAGCAGTGGATGTTGACGCAGTTCGGCCACCACATCGTCCATCTCGGTTTCGGCGTCGAACAGACCAATCACATCCGTATCGCCCCATAAGCGTGTTTCACCCGGCAGCGGTTCGTAAACCGGGTTGTCATGGGTATCCTGAAACGTCACCGAGACGGCGCCCACGTCCATCAGCGCATCGCTCAGCGGCTCGGCATTTTCGCCGGTACTGTTAATTTTGATTTGAATCCAAGGCATAGCGTTTCTCTTTATTTCACCGCGGCGTGACGCGCTTCAGGCGTGCTGCCAAACAAATTACCCACCACGAAGGCCAGCAGGCTTAAGGTCAATGAGGGAACGATAGGGTGAAAGCCCCATAGTTCAATTTTCAGGCTGGCAAGTAAGGTATAGCAAGCCGCGCCGACAACCATGCCGCTGATAGCACCTGTCGAATTAGCGCGCTCCCAATACAGTCCCAATACCAGCGGCCAGAGGAACACGGCTTCCAGTCCGCCAAAGGCCAGCAGATTGAGCCAGATAATCATATCCGGTGGATTCCACGCCGCCAGTAACAGCAATATGCCCAGCACGAAAGTGATAGTGCCGGATAGCATACGCAGGCGCGATTCATTCTCGCTGTGCTGTGGCGCAATACGCAAATAGAGATCCTTGATCAGCGTAGCGGAGGATTGCAGCAGCTGCGCGTTAATCGTTGACATGATTGCTGCCATCGGTGCAGCGAGAAACACGCCGGCTGCCATTGGCGGCAACACGGTGATCATCAGCGTCGGGATCACGCGATCCGGAACAGTGAGATCCGGCAGAATGGCACGACCTAACGCCCCCGCCAGATGCATGCCGAGCATTAGAATCACCACGACGATGGTGCCCAGAATGATGCCGCGATGCATGGCTTTACTGTCTTTATAGGAGATACAGCGCACCGCAGTATGCGGCAAACCAATCACGCCAAAGCAGACCAGCACGGCGAAAGAACTCAGGAATGTCGGATTAATGACGTTGCCAACACCTTCCGGCGACACGAGTTGGGGATCGATGGTGCGCAGTTTCGTCACGGCCGTTTCGAGTCCACCCGCCTGATGGATAATGGCAAACAGCAGCAGGAAGGTGCCGACCAGCATTACCAGGCCTTGCATTGCATCGTTGAGTACGCTGGCACGGAAGCCGCCAAACGCGGTATACAGCGCGATGGTGCCACCAAAAATTAATAAGCCGGTGTCGTAAGGAATACCCGCAGCGGTTTCCAGCAAGCGTGCACCACCAATAAACTGTACGGTCATTGCGCCAACAAAAGCCACTAATAAGCTAATACTGGAGAGCCAAATCAGCAGTGTGCTGCCGTAGCGGCCATATAGCATGTCATTCAGCGTCACAGCGTTATAGCGGCGCGCGAGAATGGCGAATTTCTTTCCTAATACACCGAGCGAGAGCCACACCGCCGGCACCTGAATCATCGCCAGCAATACCCAGCCAAGACCATATTTATAGGCAGCACCCGGCCCGCCAATAAACGAACTGGCACTGATGTAGGTGGAGGTAATCGTCATGGCCAGCACAAAACCACCCATCGAACGGCTGCCGAGGAAGTATTCGGTGAGGAAATTGCCCTGACGCTGTTTGCGCATCGCAAACACCGATAAACCGGCGATCAAGACCAGATAGGCTAATAGCGGCAGAATGATTTCACTGTCCATCTTGATCCTCAAGCGACATGTCGCGATACAACAGGCGAACCATCACCCAGCAAAGGACGATAAATAGCAGCGGGGCGAAAATGCAGGAGAGCTCAAACCAGTGCGGTAATCCGGTGATGCCGCTCTCATTGCCGCCTAGCCAGGCACTTAGGCCCCAGACGGCGAGGTACGCCAGCGTCAGATAAAATGCCCAGCGCGCCTCTTTGTTCGCTTGTAAAAAACGCCAATCCATCATGCAACCTCAACGGTAACAAAAATGAAAAAGGCCGGATTAACCGGCCTTTGTTTGCTCTGCGCTGCGATTACTTCTCGTGCAGGCCGAGTTTTTTCTCCAGATAGTGGATGTTGGTGCCACCCTGCTGGAAATGTTCGTCGGACATGATTTT
>NZ_JASGBX010000032.1:0-11228 GCF_030053335.1 Pantoea sp. EABMAA-21 | reverse complement strand
ATGCAGTCACCAAGGGAATACAGAAGTTCGCTGCTAGCTATAAATTAACCGTGTCCGTTTTAGCGGGGGCAACTCCAGCTCAGTCCCAACAAAAATTAGCGGAAGCGCTTAATAAGTTTAAAGATGCCGGAATTCTGCTTTCTGCACCCGCAGGCATAGCCGCAGCAACGGCGAGCAATATTCAACTCTCTTCAGGCCAAAGCCTGACGGCAACAGCAGGCAAAAATGTCGATATGAGTATTGTGAAACGTTTCACTGTTGCGGCGGGTGAAGCCATCAGCCTTTTTGCGCACCGGATGGGGCTAAAAGTATATGCAGCAAAAGGCGATGTCGACATTCAGGCACAAACCGATGCCATGCGTCTTCAGGCAAACAAAAATTTGGCGGTTAACAGTATCAGCGGGGAAATAATCCTCAATGCCAGCCAGGGAATTACCCTGACCAGCAAAGGTGGCGCCTATATAAAAATTAAAAACGGATCCGTAGAAATAGGTGCTCCTTCGAGGATATCTCTTAAAAGTGGAGATATTGCGTGGGGTGGTAATGCCTCACTGGAAACTGCACTTTTAGCCGTTCCCGTTAGCGACCCGCAGTTTACGAACACAATGAATGGTCGATTCCGTGTACTGGATCAGGCCACACAACAGCCTAAAGCCTATATACCTTACCGAATTGAAAGCGCAGACGGACAAATCCTGCGTGGCGTGACGGACGAGCAGGGATATACGCAAGCGCACTACGGCCTGAACGAGGCGGCGATATCACTGCATTACGAATAAAGGGACTTTAATCAATGAGCGCGAAACACCCTCCCGCGGCAGAAAATGCACTGAGCAAAAAAGACGGTAACACTGTTAATGCGCATCACACCTCCTGCCAGTGCTATTTCCGACCGGAAACCACGGAAGTCATTTTCCTGGATGAATCTGATTCAGGTGAGTTTGATGATTTAACCAGCAAGCTAAGTGAGTTGATGGACAGGCTTGAAAAGGCACGGGTCCGTCATTCAGCGGCGATTGAGGCTTATTATAAAAAGCGTAATGACATAGCCAGTCAGGAAGCGCTACCGGCTTATTTCGATGCGGTCGTGTCGACGGAAATAGAGGCTGAAAAAGCGACAGAGGCGCTGCAGAAGGAGGTGGGGGAGTTTGATGAGCAGGCGGGTTATGCCGGCCTCGTTGAACTTATTCCTCTTGAGCCTCTGAAAAAGGGCATCTACGGGCGATTCTATTGTTACATGAAGAAAACCGACTACGAGGCTTTCTCGGGCAGGATGACGGTCATCAGCCTGAACAACCTGGGTGCAGAGGATTTTTACCAGCGAGATAAGGACGGCAACATCATTGCTATCAGCACGAAAGCGATACGGGAACGTTTTCAGAAGGTCATAGAGTCGCTCACGCAAATGTCCTCAGGAAAAACCGCCTTCGGTGCGGAGGGAACGTATGAGGCCAGCCTGACTGAGTGGGCAGAGGCCTGGAACGGGCAGGATGGCTATGCTGCACAGGGGCGCGTAATAGATGTCTCCGCAGGCGCACAGTTTCTCCGTTTTTCCTCGAACGCAGGTGCGCAGCTTGACTGGAACCGAAAAGAAAATGCGGGAATCATCAGCGGCGAGGCTGAGGCAACGCTGACGCTTGCAGAGGCGCACGTCAAAGCCACCTTTTATCAGCCGGATCGTGGCGGGTGGCAGTTGAAATTTATCATCAACGATGAAAATAAAGAGGCGAACCTGGGCGTGCTGCGCTCAAGGATTGATACGGGGCTGACGGGATTTGCAGGCGCCTCAGCGAGGATAGAAGGCAATCTGCAATTTGTGGTGAGTGACGGACAGCAGAAGCTGATGGGTGTCCGTGCGCCATACTCCCGCTTTGCACTGCGTCAGAAAGGGGTGATGGTTGATACGGAAAAGGAGACATCTGCCGCAACGTCGGTCAGGGCAGAGTTGTTCGCGGGTGTATCCGCCGGCGGGACCTTTGGCGGCGCGCTGCAGTGGCTGAAACCGTTTGAGTCTCTGGTAGACCACCTGCCGGATATGTTACGCACGTTTGGCATGGAGGCGTCGATATCGGACACGAAGGTGCTGGATAAAGTGCTGAGTATCAGCCCTAAATCCGCGGCGTCTGCCCAACGGGTGGGCAAGTTCACCGATTTTGCCGCATTCATTGCGGGTGGCGAGCTACAGGCTGGGCTGGGCGGGTCCGGGGAGTACGAGTTCTGGTTCGAAGATGGGAAGTTTAAATTCCGGATATCCGGCGGGGTTTGCCTTGGTGTCGGAGCTAAAGGCTCAGCTCAGGGAGAAGTTACACCACATCAGTTTACCGAGTTTGCAGTGTGGGCGGTTTACCAGCTGTACGGGATGGATTACCGTTATTTTAAGGTGTTCGCTAAGGATGCTTTTAAGGCTCTGACCCTGATAGTTCTTATGGGTGGGAAGAGTATTTATGAAAACTATTACAATAAAATGAAAGCCACATATTATACAGTGTCAGAAGATTTTGACGATTTCATAAAAAATATCAAAAAGAATCTATCGAATGCTGCTGAGGCATCCGATAGCAGAAACCAGTTTGCTGAGCAGATAAATAATAATCCGTCAGAAGTTTATCATTTCACTCCTGAAGGAAAGGGTATTTCAATTTATCTTCTCATACAGGGGGGAATGTATGACCGGATTGACCCCAGTAATCACAAATTAGCATCTTTAATCGATAACTCTGAGAATGGTCTGTTGCCCATCCCGGATACGGCGCATCAGCGGAAAAAAGCCGTGCTAACCATACTAAGCAGCATACAGACGAAACGTGAGTGGGCTGAAGTACTGATAAGGATGACCGGTAACGGCGAAAAGGTTGCAGGCGCTCCCATTTCTAAATTAGGGCAGGCGAGATTAATTAAACAGCAGGAAGAGCTAATACGCACCGCTCTGCAAATCGGTATTAATCAAGATCACCGGTTAAATGAGATGATTAAACGGCTTGAATTGCAGGATTTCCGTGAAGTTTACCGCCGCTTAAAAGAAAAGCCCGCTTTCGGGTATCCTTTTGCACCGAACTGCACGAAGCAATACGCCCTGTATTGTGACGATAATCCCTGGTACGCCTCACTTTGCCATATTGCACCAGCAAATCCAGTAATCACGAATGCACTTAACTTTTTGAATAAATGATGAAAAAAATCTTATTGTTATTACTGTTCATCCTGTCCGGATGTGATGAAAAAAAAATAGTCGCGCCGGAATTATCTGCACCACAACAAAAAAAACTGGACGCATTTATCAGCCGTATTAAGTCCGATATGGTATATATGCCTGCGGGCACCTTTCTGATGGGGGATTTTTGTTCAGAAATGCGCAACGGCGGGGCGTTCTGTACTATAGATAAAAACAACAAGCCAGCTCATGAGGTTGAGCTATCATCCTTCTCAATATCCAGATTCAAAATCACGCATCAGGACTATAAGTTTTACCTGGAAGTTTCTGGGTTGCCAGCGCAGAGCTTTAATAAAGAGTACAGGAATGAAAGACTCGCTAAAATGACGGTGCTAAAAAACAGCCCGGCGATTATCAACTGGCACAATGCAGATAAGTACTGCCATTGGCTTAAGAGCCAGACTGGGCTAAATTTCTCGCTCCCGACGGAAGCACAGTGGGAGTATGCCGCGAGAAACCGTGGGAAGTACGTCAGTATCGCCACGGATGACGGTTCCCTGCGCGTCAGCAGAGACACAGAGTTAGGGGTGAATTTTGGTACTTATGAAGATCGGGAACTTGCAGCCCGGCCTGTTGGGATCGACCCAGGGATTCTAAGTTTACCTGTCGATAAATTTCCCCCGTCTCCGGCAGGTTTGTATGGTATGGCGGATAACGGCAGAGAGTGGGTCATGGACTGGTATGACCCGGGCTGGTACGCAAAATCTCCGGTCAAAGACCCTCATGGCCCGGAGTCCGGCGTGATTAAAGACGAAGAGACAGGGCAATACTGGAAGGTGCTGCGCGGAGCCATCCTGCCAGCACCTGGCCGTCCGTCCGGGCTCACGTTCAGCCGCAGTTATGACATTCCGGAACCGGGATATCCTGCGGGCCATACGGCCCGTTGCGTAGTGAATGAGCCGGAGCCGCTGAATTAGTCTCTGTAGTTTAAAAATCAATAAACTGAAATGATACCGGACTGAAACCGGTGCAGCCCAACTGTACGCACTCTTTAATTGCGAAGACGAACCCTGATATGCCTCGCTCTATCATGTGACACCACAGAGTGCCATTACACAACATAACCTTGAGCCGGCCCGAAAATGAAAAAGAACTTAGCTGTTTTCCTTCTAATACTCCTTTCAGGGTGTGATGATAAGAAGGTGGTCACGCCGCCCCTGACGGCAGAACATAAGAAAGAGCTGGACGTATTCCTCAGCCGCGTCAGAGCGGACATGGTTTACATGCCGGCAGGGACGTTTCTGATGGGGGACTTTTGTTCGGAAATGCGTAATGGCGGGGCGTTTTGCACAAGCGATAAGAATAATAAGCCGGCTCACAAAGTTGAGCTATCAGCCTTTTCAATTTCAAAGAAAAAAATCACGCATGAAGATTATAGCTTTTATCTAAAAATAAGCGGACGTCCTCTTCAGCAATTTGAAAAACCATGGAGAAATAAAGCTCTTTCTGAAATGACGGCTATGAAAGAAGGTCCAGCTATTATTAATTGGCGTGAGGCTGATAATTACTGCACTTGGCTGAGGAAGCAAACTGGTTTTAATTATTCACTCCCGACTGAGGCTCAGTGGGAGTATGCTGCAAGAAATAAAGGGGGTTATGTCAGTATTGCCACTGATGACGGTTCTTTGCGTCATAACCGAAAAACAGATGTTGGTGATAACTTTGCTACGGATTATGACAGACAGACAATTTCAGAGCAATTGGGTATCGACTCCCAGTATGTTTTCTTTCCTGTTGATAAATATCCTCCTTCACCGGCAGGATTGTATGGTATGGCAGATAATGGAAAGGAGTGGGTTATAGATTGGTATGATCCTGATTGGTACAAGATATCGACAACAAAGGATCCTCAAGGCCCTGATTCAGGGGTGATCAAAGATAATACCACTGGGCAGTATTGGAAAGTTTTAAAGGGGGCTGACCATCCATCGCCCGGATGGCCTTCAGGTCTTACCTTCAGCCGCAGCTACAAAATTCCCGAACCGGATTTTCCTGCGGGCGTTACTGCTCGTTGTGTGGTGAACCAATCTGCTCCTCTGGAATAAATACACTAATTTATAATTATGGGGTATGCCCCAACCTTTATTAAAAAAATCAGCAGATATTAACTGCGGCTATGAAAAAAATTGACCAATCTTAAATTTTTGCAAGCATAAATAACGTTTTAAGTCAGTGGTGGTTAAATTTTTTCACATAGTCTTCTTTATTCTGGGCTGGAATGGTTAATTAGACGGGGTGAAGAAATGATACGCATTTTTCTGACGTCGGCTATTAATCATGACAAGCAGTTGAATGACCTGATTCAGAAGCTGGAACTGCAGGACTTCCGCGAAGTGTATCGCCGTTTAAAGGAAAAATCAGCTTTCGGATACCCGTTTGCGCCCAACTGCACGAAGCAGTACGCCCTTTACTGCGAAGACAATCCTTGGTATGCCTCGCTTTGTCATGTGACACCGCAGAGTGCCATTAAAAAACATAACCTTGAGTCGGCCCGAAAATGAAAAGAAATTTAGCTGTTTTTCTCCTGATAATTCTTTCAGGGTGTGATGATAAAAAAGTGGTCACGCCGCCCCTCACGGCAGAGCAGAATAAAGAGCTGGACGTATTCCTCAGCCGCGTCAGGGCGGACATGGTTTATATGCCGGCAGGGACGTTTCTGATGGGGGACTTTTGTTCGGAAATGCGTAATGGCGGGGCGTATTGTACGGGTGATAAGAGCAACAAGCCGGCTCACATGGTAGAGCTGTCTGCCTATTCGATTTCAAAATATAAAATCAGTCATGAAGAGTACGCATTGTATCTGAGGTTATCTGGGAGCTCTCCGCGAAATTATAATGATGAAGTGAGTGATACGATGCTCTCGGAGATGACGATATTAGATAACAGCCCTGCAATAATTGACTGGCGCGAGGCGGATACGTATTGCCGTTGGTTAAAGAAAAACACAGGTTTAAATTTCTCGCTCCCGACGGAAGCACAGTGGGAATATTCAGCCAGAAATAAAGGGCAGTATGTCATTATTGCCACTGATGACGGTACGTTGCGTTATAACCGGAAAACGGAGCGTGGTGAGAACTTTGCGACGGATGAAGATCGTGAGATAGCCGCCCAGCAGTACAGAATCGACTCACCGCTTATCCGCCTGCCAGTAGATAAGTACCCACCTTCACCGGCGGGGCTTTATGGAATGGCAGAGAACGGCAGAGAGTGGGTCATGGACTGGTATGATCCGGACTGGTACAAAAAATCTCCGGTCAAAGACCCTCATGGACCGGAGTCCGGCGTGATTAAAGATGAAGAGACAGGGCAATACTGGAAGGTGCTTCGCGGGGCCATCCGGCCCGTTGTGTGGTGAATGAGCCGGAACTGCTGAATTAGCCTCTGTGGTTTAACAATCAATAAACCGAAATTATGCCGGACTGAACCTGTTACGTCCCGGTATGCCCCCTGTACAGCGAAGATAATCCCTGGTACGCCTCGCTCTGTCATGTGACACCGCAGAGTGCTAACACAGCACAACCTTGAGCCGGCCTGCTTTAATTTCTTAGGATAATAGATTCCCTTTCATTATCAATTGGTGCTGTTGCCCCACTGGTATGACGTTCTTATAACGGAAGGTGGAAATAATGAGTGATGCTGAAATGCATGATTCGCTTTTAATGTTAAAAAAAGAGTTGTTGGCTCTAAATTACGAGATTGATATTCCATTTAATATAGTTTCTTCAAGGGATGAACTAATCGCCTCGTGGAAAATAGTCGATGCCAAAGCAATTGAGCCTTTTGGTATGGAGGGATTGAAAAAACAGTTTGAACTGAAATTGATTTTTGATGTGGATAACAAAACAGTGCGTTACACAGAAAAATCGACAGACATTAACTGGGACGTGCAATTAAAACGTTTTATTAAGAAAAAAGAAGTACGCCTGGGAAGTCGTAAGGAATTCAGTCAGGGAGCTTCATGGGGGATTAAAGAGGACGGTTCATTCGGTCAGCAATATGCTTTCAAATTCAGAACGCGAGACATTAAAAACCCAATTTTTAAGGTTGTGCAGAATTCAGGATGGCACCTGAAACTCAGTGCAACAGACAAGGTGGGGTGTCACATTTTCACCATTCTGATTGCGGTAATGGTGATCTGTGGTTTGGTGGTTTACCTGTTTTAAGGAGAGAAATGAGTGAAAGGAGTGATTCGTATCGGGGATACCCTGTCCAGCGGTGGCACCGTCCTGCAGGGCAGTTCCGGGGTAAGATTCCAGGGCAAGGACGTTTCCTGTGCAGGGGATAAGGTGATGTGCTCGGCCCATGGCGGGACGACCATTGCAGAAGGCGATGAAGTGGCAAAAATTAACGGTAAACCTGTTGCACTTCAGGGGCACCGCTGTGGTTGTGGCTGCACGTTAATCTCCTCATTACCCATTGCCGGAAGGCGTCAGTAATGCCCATTGAACTGGAAAAAATCCCGCCAAAGCGGCAACTGCCGGAGGCGCCTTCATCATTGCGATGGATCCTGGTCATTGCACTCCTCACGTTAAGTGGTGTGATGCTCTCTCTCTGGCTGTGGCCCAGGGATATGCCTACAAACTCTGTCTGGTTCTGGTTTTGCACCCTGGCAATACCTCTCTCTGCCGGATTTGCGTGTTATGGTCTCCGGCTAAAGGCTTATGAAAATGAAAGGGATAAGACCTGCTACTGGAACCAGCTTCATCAGCAACAGCATGACAGGTATGTCGAGCAGGGGCAGCGCGCTGTCGGTGTCTTGGGCCAGTCTTTTATAACGCCCTACGGCTGCAACAAACTCAGCTCCGTATTGCTCACTCATGGCAGCATGCTGTGCTCGCAATACAGTCCAGCACTACAGCGTGCGGTAACCACTGCACGTCTGTCAGACTGGATGCCGGATGTCCCGATACTGACCTTTGAAAAAAGGCTGGCTGGTTATCTCAATGATGTTCTTCACATGCTGAAAGCGGAGTTGTCAGCTCTCTCTGATGACAAGATTTCTGTACGTATTCAACACGATGCTGTGCTGACTAATTCGCAGGTGGGGCGGATCTGGCAGAGCATAATTTCACCCATTCATACTTTTTCCCTACCTGAGATTAGCACAGAGGACGCTGGGCTCATGTGGCTGGATCCCTTGCTTGATCAGGATGAAGCAACCGTCATGCTGTCGGTTGAAATCAATCTTTTTCACTCGCTGCGGGATCGCCAGTCTGAGTCAGTATCGGCACTCATACTGGCAACACCAGAATGGTTGTCCCGGCATAACGTTAAATCCGAGGTACTGATCCATCGTCCGGTAGTGGCAACAGAACTGATGAGTTCACTGGAGGATGTGCTGCGCTGGGGGAAACTGTCCCATGGTGAACCACACACACTCTGGCGGTCAGGTGTGTGTCAAATGTCGCTACAGCGTGTAATTCAGCAGGCTGAACGTCTGGGATATGTTCCGGGAAATATAGAGAGTTACGACATTGACGATCTATTTGGCGGGCCGGGAGCGGCGACAGGAAATATCGCTTTAATCTGCGCCAGTGGACATGCTGCATTGTCAGGAAACCCGCAGTGGATAATGGTTGAAGGTAATAACGCCCATTAATTAATTGTGCGTAAATCAGAAAGCTGAAGGAACGCTGTATGATTAAAAATAAACGGATAAGTACCTGGGTTATCATCACCGTTATATTCATAATAAGTGCCGGTCTCATCTGGTCAAATAATCCATTTTTACACCTCAGCGGTCGTGAACAAAAACTTTATGCATCATTAATCACTGCTGTGATGTGTCTGCTGTTATTACTGATGGACGAACTGCTCATCGAGGCGTGGCTCTGGCTGATATCACGGACTTTCCTGCAGCGATTAATAATGCTCACAGGGACCAAAACACAACAGACAGAGCATGCGCCTGATAACGACTTTTATCGGGACACGTTAAAACAGTGCAGACTTCATCTGCGTATAAATTCTGGCCTACGCTGGCGGCATAATGTTCGCGTCACACTCATCACCGGGAGCGTTGCGGATGTAGAGTCTCTGATCCCCGGACTCCCGACTCAGCTCTGGCAGGAGGACGGCGGTACACTTTTATTCTGGGGGGGAGACCCGTCGGAAAACCTTAACAACAGCTGGTTTAAAATGCTGAGTGGCTTTAGCCGCCGTCCGGCTGATGCAATGGTGTACGTTACGTCTGCTGCGGACCGATGTGCGGCAAGTCGTCGCGACGCCTCAGCATCTTTACCGCCAGCAATGAACATTGATGTTATCGTTCGGGGGATCGCAGCCCGTTATGATACCCTGGGGTGGCATCTTCCACTGTTTATCTGGTCGCTCCATCCGCGCACTGGTGAGCAAAAGGATCGTATCACTCAGCCCCTGGGCTGCCAGTTGCCTGAAACCAGTAATGTTGATGCTCTGCTGGCAGAACTCACAGGCCTACTCACCTCACAGGGTATTCAGCAGGTGGCTGGTAATCCGCAGCATCACTTTCTTCTCGGCCTGGCTGACCAGCTCAGCAGAAGTCCCGAGTCTGTTACTGCGATGATTTCTCACTTTCTGAGTCCACGTCGCCCATTCCCGCTGGCAGGTCTTGTTTTCAGTGCCCCTTCTGGAAAAGTCGAGGGCGGCATACCGCACCGCTGGATACGGGACAATCGCTGGGATACGTTGCCCGCGAACTCTAACGAACTGCCTGCACATCTTCGCCCCATCCGCACTGGCCTGCAGTGGAGCCGTATGCTCGCTGCAGCCGCCTGTGCGTTAGTCATTCTGTGGGGAGCGGGGATGCTGGTCTCTTTTGCCACCAATCGCAGCATTATTAGTGGTGCTGCTGAGGTTGCTGAAAACGCTGCTGACCGCAGTCAGCCTTTAGCGCAACGTCTGGGTGCACTGGGGAAGTTGCAGGAGACTGTCGCACAACTCCAGTATCGCGCTGAGCAGGGTGCCCCATGGTACAGCCGTCTCGGACTAAGTCAGAATACGATACTGCTTTCAGCCTTATTGCCCCGATATAGTGCAGCGGCTAAGCCATTAATTCGTGATGCTGCTGCATCGTATCTCACTGACGCACTGAAAGCCTATGCCTCACTCCCATCTGACAGCCCATTGCGGGAAACGCAGTCAAAGCAGGCCTACACGCAGCTCAGGTTGTATCTGATGCTGACGCGTCCTGAACGTATGGACCCCAGTTGGTTCAGCCAGGCACTGATGCAAAACTGGACGCAGCGGCAGAGTCTGGACCAGGCATACTGGCAGGGTGCCGGGAGTCCGCTGCTGGCTTTCTATGCAGAGAATTTCAATGCTCACCCTGAATGGGCGCTGAAAGCAGACCCGGAGCTGGTCAGGCAGGTGCGCACCCTGCTGGTACGTCAGATGGGGGTAACCAACAGCGAAACCCGCCAGTACCAGCGGGTGCTGGCGCAGGTGGCGCACCAGTATGCCGATATGCGCTTGGCAGACATGACCGGCGATACGGATGCGGGTCGCCTGTTTACCACCGATGAAGTGGTGCCCGGCATGTTCACCCGTCAGGCGTGGGAAGACGGCGTTAAACCCGCGATTGAAAAAGTGGCGAGGGAGCGGCGTGAGGAGATGGACTGGGTACTGAGTGATGCGCCGCCGTCTGCCGGTGATGCATCCTCATCCGAAGCGCTGGAAGCGCGGCTCAGCAGCCGTTACTTTGCCGATTATAGCGCCGCCTGGCTGAACTTCCTGAACAGCCTGCGCCTGCAGCCGGCACCGACGCTTTCAGACGCTATCGACCAGCTCACGCTGATGGCAGACGTCAGACAGTCGCCGCTGGTGGCATTAATGAACACGCTTAATGTGCAGGGCCGCACTGCACAGAGCGGCGGCGCGATTGGCGACTCACTGGTGAAATCCGCGCAGAACCTCTTTAACCGCGAAAAGCTCCCTGCCATTGACCAGAACAGCGGACCGATCGGCCCACTCGATGCGACTTTCGGCCCGCTGCTGGCGCTGACTGACAATCAGGGCAGCAGCAGTATGAGCCTGCGTA
>NZ_JASGBX010000031.1:0-13954 GCF_030053335.1 Pantoea sp. EABMAA-21 | reverse complement strand
GTGGCTAAAAACGCGCGGTTCAGTCGACAAAGGTGGGCGTTGCGTAAAGTCGGCGTGAATACATCCCTGTAGCCTCGTACGCCGCATCCCTGCGGCGTACGCTTTACTCCACTGCCCACCTTTGTCTCCTTTATGCAGGTTCGTTGCATTCAAAATATGAGCACCAACCCCTGCAATCCCCCCCAATATCCACAATTCTGAGCACCAAGCCTCCAACATCCTCGAATCGGCGACCCAAAACAAAAAAGGTGCGCCAATTTGCGCACCTCTTGAACATCCCACTCACGATTACGAAGTTAAACGCTTAACCGGCGCATTCTTCTGACGATCCCACATCACGGTCAGCAGGCGCTGCAGTGCGATAAACGCGAACAACAGAATACCGATGGCGATCTTCGTCCACCACGAACTCAGGGTGCCATCGAAGTTAATCCATGTCTGAATCAGCCCCTGGATCAACACCCCAAACAACGTGCCGAGCACCGTGCCCACGCCACCGGACAACAAGGTGCCGCCAATAACCACAGAGGCAATCGCGTCCAATTCCACGCCCAACCCTGCCAGGGCGTAGCCTGCTGAGGTATAGATCGAGAACACAATCCCCGCCAGTGTCGCCAGGGTGGTGGAAAGCATATAAATCTTGATGGTGGTGGCGCGCGTCGAAACGCCCATCAACTGCGCTGATGTCAGATTGCCGCCAATCGCATACACCTGATTACCAAAACGCGTGCGATGCGCGAGGATGATCCCGCCAATGACCACCACCAGCATAATCACTGCCAGCAAACTAAGGCGCCCGCCCCCGGGGATCTTCCACGCCAGGCTAGACAGTGTGGAATAGAGCGGATGATCAATGGGAATCGAATTCTCCGACACCAGATAGCTACAGCCGCGCAGGAAAAACATCCCCGCCAGGGTAATAATAAAGGCCGGGATCTTCAGCGCATCGATAAGCCAGCCCATCATGGCGCCAAACAGTGCTCCCATCGCCAGCACAATCGCGAAGGCAAGAATCGGATCGACGTGATAATCACCGATAATTTTCGCCAAAAATACACCGCTAAAGGCGATAACGGCCCCCACTGACAGATCGATACCGCCTGACAAAATCACAAATGTCATGCCCACGGCGATAATGCCGAGAAACGCGTTATCGGTCAGGATATTGCAGATCACACGAGTCGAGGCAAAGCCAGGGAACTGACTCAGGCAGAACAGATAACCGGCGACAAACACCAGCAGCGTAATCATCAATGGCAGATGGCGTTTAATCATTTTGGACGTCTCCCTTTCAGCATGGCGATAAAGCGCGGCGATTGCAGCAACAGCACGCACATCACCACCACCGCTTTCACCACCTGATTCAGCTCCGGCGGGAAGCCAGACAGCAAAATACCGGTGTTCATCGACTGAATAATCAGCGCGCCAACCAGCGACAACACCAGATTAAAACGCCCGCCCATCAACGATGCACCGCCAATCACCACGGCGAGAATGGCATCCAACTCCAGCCATAGACCGGCGTTGTTAGCATCGGCGCCACGTATATCGGCTGCCACGATCAGGCCCGCGACTGCCGCACACACGCCGCTAATGGCATAAGTGGACATCACTACTAACCAGCCATTAACACCAGCATTACGTGCGGCGCGCAGGTTAATCCCCACCGCTTCGATAAACAGGCCCAGCGCGGTTTTGCGCGTCAGCAGCCACACTAACAGTGCCACCAGTAGCGTTATCCACACCGGAACCGGCAGCATCCACAGCGAGCCGCTGCCAAACCAGCCGAGGCTGTCGCTGTTAAAGGTCACAATTTGACCCTGGGTAATCAGCTGAGCGATACCGCGCCCGGCCACCATCAAAATCAACGTGGCCACAAACGGCTGAATCTTCAGGAGGGCGACCAGCACGCCGTTCCACAAGCCACAGGCCAGACCGGTGCCGAGTGTGGCGAGAATAATAAAACTCAGGCTGTGTCCCGCAACGGTCAGGGTGGCCGCCGTCGCCCCCGCAATCGCCATCACCGCGCCGACCGACAAATCAATCCCGCCAGTGGCAATCACCAGCGTCATACCGACCGCCAGTAAGGCGACGGGTGCAGCGCGGTTGAGGATATCAATCGGGCTGCCGAACAGGCGGCCGTCCTGAATATGCACGGCAAAAAAATTGTTGGCGACCAGGCTATCCACCAACAGCACCAGAATCAGCGCGACGATTTGCGGCATGCCTGGCGGTAACTTCGGCTTACGCCGTTCAGGTTTTGGATGTGTCATAGGGGATTCAAGCATGTTGTGCTCCTCCATCGGCGATGGCATTGACGATCGACGCCACCGACAGCTGCTCCAGCGGGATTTCAGCCACCTGCTTCAAATCACGCATGATCAACACGCGGTCGGCATAGCCCACCAGCTCTTCGAGTTCAGAGGAGATAACCAGTAACGCCAGTCCATCGGCGCACAGGGTTTCAATCAAACGAATGATCTCGGCATGTGCACCGACGTCAATGCCGCGCGTCGGTTCGTCGAGAATTAAGAATTGCGGCTTCGTCACCAGCCAGCGTGACAGCAGCACCTTCTGCTGATTACCGCCGGAGAGTAATTCCACCGGCTGATCGGCATGTGGCGTGCGAATTCCCAGGCTTTTGATAAAGCGATCGGCGATGGCCTGCTGCTCACGCCGTTTAATCGGTCGCAGCCAGCCGCGTTGGGCCTGTAGCGCCAGAATAATATTCTCGCGCACCGATGCAGCGCCGATAATACCGTCGGTTTTACGATCTTCCGGGCAGAACCCCATGCCCAGATGGGAGGCTTTGGCCGGTGTCCGGATGTGCTGCACTTTGCCTTTGATGGTGGCAGTACCCCGATCCGCACGACGGATACCAAACAGCACTTCGGCGGTTTCCGTGCGCCCCGATCCCAGTAATCCCGCTAAGCCCACCACTTCTCCCGGACGCACCTCCAGGTCGAAAGGCTCAATGGTGCCCTTCTTGCCGTAGTCTTTGAATGACACCACCGGTTGGTTGCTTTTCAGCGTGCTGCCCTGACGCTGCAAGGCAGTTTCCAGTAACTCGCGCCCCAGCATCAGTTTGATCAATTCGATTTGCGGCAGCGATGCCGTATCACGCGTGGCTATAAACTGGCCATTGCGCAAAACGGTAATACGATCGGTGATGCGGTACACCTGGTCGAGAAAATGAGTCACAAAAATCAGGCTCATCCCTTTGGCTTTCAGTTGCGCCATCAGGGTGAATAGCATTTCCACTTCGCTGGCATCGAGGCTGGCGGTGGGTTCATCGAGGATTAACACCTGTGCGGAGAGATCCACGGCGCGGCAAATCGCAATGATTTGCTGCATCGCCACCGAGTAATGGCCCAGGGGACGCGTCACGTCGAGCGCAAAACCGTAGTTGCGCATCAGTGCATCGGCATCGCGCACCATACGCTTGCGGTCGATCATGCCAAAGCGGCGCGGCTCACGGCCGATGTAGAGATTGTCTGCCACCGACATATTCGGCAGGAGGTTCACCTCCTGATAGACCGTGCCGATGCCCATTTGCTGTGCATCGGCGGTATTGTGCGGTGAAATGGCAGTGCCATTCAGGGTGATGGTGCCTGCATCACGGGTGTACACGCCGGTCAGCACTTTAATTAACGTGGATTTCCCGGCGCCGTTTTCGCCCAGCAGCGCCATGATCTCGCCTTTGCGAATGCTGAATGAGACATTATCCAGCGCTTTCACGCCGGGGAAACCTTTGCTGATACCGTTGAGAGTCAGGAGTGCGGATGCATCTGCGGTGCTCATCAGGTTCTACCTCGCCTTACGTCATGAAAAACCGCCCCGAAGGGCGGTTGCGGGGATCAGTAACCCATGCCTTTTTTGGTGTCGAGCTGTGCCTGCGCGGAGTCTGGCAGATACAGTTTCGATTCGGTTTTGATGATTTTTGGTGGCATCGTGCCGTCTTTTTTGAATTTCTCCAGCGCATCGAATGCCGGACCCGCCATGTTTGGCGTCAGCTCGACATTGGCATTGGCCTCACCCGCCAGCATCGCTTTATAGATATCCGGTACGCCGTCGATAGAACCGGTCAAAATATCTTTGCCTGGCTTCAGACCCGCTTCTTTAATGGCCTGAATGGCGCCGATCGCCATATCATCGTTGTGCGCATACACCATGCAAATGTTCTTGCCGTTGTTTTCCGCTTTGATAAAGCTCTCCATCACCTCTTTACCTTTACTACGGGTAAAGTCGCCGGACTGCGAGCGGATCACTTTGATGTTGTTGTGGCCCGCGATGGCTTCGGCGAAGCCTTTTTTGCGGTCGATGGCTACGCTGGCACCCACGGTGCCTTGTAACTCAACCACATTACACTTCTTATCGCCGACCGTTTTCACCAGCCAGTCACCGATCAACTTGCCTTCCAGCACGTTGTCTGCGGTCACCACCGCCATGTACAGCGACTTATCTTTCACCACGATAGCGCGGTCTAACAGGAACACCGGGATTTTGGCGTCTTTGGCTTCTTCCAGCACCGGTTCCCAACCGGTTTGTACTACCGGGGCGATGAAGATGGCGTCAACGCCCTGCGCGATAAACGAGCGCACCGCTTTGATTTGGTTTTCCTGCTTCTGCTGACCATCGGCGATTTTCAACGTGATACCGCGCTTTTGCGCTTCGCTTTTCGCCACGTTGGTTTCTGCTGAACGCCAGCCAGACTCCGAGCCAACCTGTGAGAAGCCCACCGTCATGTCAGCGGCAAGTACCGAAGCACTGAGTGCTGAACTGACCATGGCGGTTAAGAGTAAACGTTTCCACATAATTTCATTCCTCTGAAGGGAGTGTGCTGTAGGGGTACAAAACGCAGATTAAGCCTGGCGCAAAAGCGAGAAAACAAGCGCGACATGCCTCACAAAATAGAATGAATTAAAGGAGTTACGAAATTATGCATATAAGAAGTCATACTAGCCATATGGACAATTTGCCTGATATTTATTTCAGTGTCGGTTAAATAAATGTAATAAACAGAATCGGTTAGGATGGTGGCTACTGGAAGCGATTACAGACGCTGCGTAAAGAATGGTTATCGACTGCGGGCACAAGCAATGATCAGTTTTGTGATTATTCGCACACTACATGATTTACAGTTTCAAAGCGTGTAGATGCCATTTCTTAACTGTTCGACATAAATCGCCCTAATAAACGTCTTATATGAATGAAAGTCAGTGCACTAAGCCTGATAAAAAATGACAACTTTCATTTGCGTTGAAGGTGTGAGCTTTTTTCACATTATGCCGTCTGTCAGGGTTGAATTTGTCTCAATCCCGTCTGGAAATGCGCGTTTAAAACGGCAAAATGAAGAAAAAATGTCTTTTGATGAGCGAATTAGCTCACGTTGTCTGATTTTTGAATTTTTTTAACGCTGGCGTATGGACTCTGTCAGTGTGCTCCCTATACTTGGGCACTTCCGAGCACTTTATTTTTAAATGGCAATCATGACTGCGCTAGATTACCTGCTGAAATTCCGCAAAGTGAATAATCTCGATAGTCTGGAAAAACTCTACGACCATCTTAATTATTCGCTGACCGATGACAATGACATCATCAATATGTATCGCGCTGCCGATCATCGTCGTGCTGAACTTGTTTCCGGCGGCCGCCTTTATGATATGGGCCGCGTGCCGAAATCAGTCTGGCGCTACGTAATGTAATGGGTTTTCCCCGCCTTTTTCTGCACTATTGCGTTGTCCATGTCGGGCGTGCCCCGTTTGGACATACAACGCCTTCTTAATTTCGCTACAGGATCCGCAAGATGACCGAATCGGTAAACCCGCCGCGTATTGCTGGCTGGCTGTTGTTGCCGCTAGCCTGGTTGATTATGACGATGCTGACCAGTGCACTGGTGGTGGCCATGTATCTGAGCCCGTTGTTTGATACAGAATTGCGTACCACGTTGTTCACTCATGCCAGCCAATTGTTCACGCAATGGGCGATTTCCCTGCTCACCGCAGGCGTGGTTTGGGTCTACAGTATCTGGGTTTGCTGGATGTTCTGTAAACGTTCGCGCCGTCTACCGCGTCATTACATCCTGTGGTTGCTGATGACGGTGTTACTGGCGTTGAAAACGTTCGCGTTCACCCCGGTGGCGGATAACAAAGCCATTCAAACGCTGTTGTTGTCACTGCTGGCGGCGGCGGTCTTTGTGCCCTACTTCAAACGTTCTCAACGTGTGAAAGAGACGTTTATCCAGCCATAACGGCGCGAGTTTCGTCAGGAATTTAATTCTGCGTGCTCTCAACATCCACAGATTTTGTGTAGAGGTTGAGATGCACCTCTCAATTCCGGATAATAGACGCCTTTCGGCTTCCCAGGTTAAAAAATGACCGATTACTTACTTCTCTTTATTGGCACCGTGCTGGTGAATAACTTCGTGTTAGTGAAGTTTCTCGGCCTATGCCCCTTTATGGGCGTGTCAAAAAAATTGGAAACGGCCATTGGTATGGGACTCGCCACCACTTTCGTGATCACCCTGGCGTCGATTTGCGCCTGGCTGGTGAACCATCTGATTCTGGTGCCGCTCGATCTGGTGTACCTGCGAACCCTGGCGTATATCCTGGTGATCGCCGTGGTGGTGCAATTCACCGAAATGGTGGTGCGCAAAACCAGTCCGTCACTCTATCGCTTGCTGGGTATCTTCCTGCCGCTCATTACCACTAACTGTGCGGTGCTGGGTGTTCCCCTGCTGAGTGTCAATCTTAACCACACCTTTATGCAGGCCGCGGTTTATGGCTTCAGTGCTTCGCTTGGCTTCTCGCTGGTGATGGTGCTGTTCGCTGGCATGCGTGAACGCCTGGTGTTAGCCAATGTCCCCGCGCCGTTTAAGGGCAACTCGATTGCATTGGTCACCGCAGGTTTGATGGCGCTGGCCTTTATGGGCTTTACCGGGTTGGTGAAATTCTAATGACCGCGATTTGGATTGCTATTGTGGCTATTGCTGCGCTGGGCCTGGTTTTTGGCGCCCTGCTCGGTTACGCCTCGCGCCGATTCGAGGTGGAAGAAGATCCGATCGTTGAACAGATCGACAGTATTCTGCCGCAGAGTCAGTGCGGCCAATGTGGTTATCCCGGCTGCCGCCCGTACGCCGATGCCGTGGGTAATAACGGTGAAGCCATTAATAAATGCGCCCCCGGTGGCGAGCAAACCATGCTCAAGCTGGCCGCGCTGCTCAACGTTGAACCGCAACCGCTGGATGGCGGTGAAGAAGTGCAGGAACCGATCCGCACCGTGGCCTGGATTGATGAAGCCAACTGCATTGGCTGCACCAAATGTATTCAGGCTTGCCCGGTAGATGCGATTGTCGGTGCTACCCGTGCCATGCATACCGTGCTGAGCGATGTCTGTACCGGCTGTGATTTGTGTGTTGCTCCCTGCCCGACCGACTGTATTGAAATGCGTCCGGTTGCCACGACCACGGCCAACTGGAAATGGGATCTCGAAACCATTCCTGTACGGGTGATCCCGGTAGAAACTCATGCTTAATTTGTTAAAACTATTCCGCAAAGAGAAGCTGTGGGATTTTCAGGGCGGCATTCATCCGCCGGAAATGAAAACACAGTCTAACGGCACGCCGTTAAGCCAGTTACCGCTGCCTGAACAATTCATCATTCCGTTAAAACAGCATATCGGCCATGAAGGCGAGATTTGCGTCTCACCGGGCGATCACGTCTTGCGTGGTCAGCCGCTGACGTTTGGCAGCGGTCGCATGCTGCCGGTGCACGCACCAACCTCCGGCACCATCGAAGCGATTGCGCCACATATGACCGCGCACCCTTCGGGTCTTTCCGAACTGTGCATTTTCCTGCGCGCCGATGGTGAAGATCGCTGGACCACGCTCGATCCGCAACCTGACTTCCGTTCGCTTACTCGTGAAGATGTCGTCAAGCGCATCCATGAGGCAGGCGTCGCCGGTTTGGGGGGGGCAGGCTTCCCGACCGCCACCAAGCTACGTGGCGGATTGCGCGGCGTCAAAACCCTGATTATCAATGCCGCAGAGTGCGAACCTTACATCACCGCCGATGATCGTCTGATGCAGGACTGCGCGGCTGAAGTGCTGGAAGGTTGTCGTATCCTCGCCTGGGTATTGCAGGCTGAGCGTGTGCTGATTGGCATCGAAGATAACAAACCCGAAGCGATTGCAGCGCTGAAGCAGGCTTTGGGTGGTGACCGCGAGTTGCAACTGCGTGTCATCCCCACCAAATACCCTTCTGGCGGTGCTAAACAACTGACCCAGATTCTTACTGGCGTTGAAGTGCCGCACGGCGGTCGTTCGACCGATATTGGCGTGCTGATGCAAAACGTCGGTACGGCCTGGGCGGTAAAACGCGCCATTATCGATGGCGAGCCAATTACCGAACGCGTCGTTACCCTGACCGGCGAAGCCATTGCGCAGCCGCGTAACGTTTGGGGACGCCTGGGTACGCCAGTTAGCCATCTGTTACATCATGTGGGTTTCGCACCGGGTTCGCGTCAGATGGTGATCATGGGCGGCCCGCTAATGGGTTTTACGCTGCCGTCACTGAATGTGCCGCTGGTTAAAATCTCCAACTGCATTCTGGCACCTTCTGCCAGTGAAATGGGCAATAACGAAAAAGAACAGTCTTGTATTCGTTGCAGTGCCTGTGCGGATGCCTGCCCGGCGAAACTGCTGCCTCAGCAGCTGTTCTGGTACAGCCAGGGCGGCGATCATGAGAAGGCGCGCGCTCACAATATCGATGACTGCATTGAGTGCGGTGCCTGTGCGTACGTCTGCCCAAGTAATATTCCGCTGGTGCAATATTATCGCCAGGAGAAGGCAGAGCTGCGCGCTATCGATCTCGAAGCGAAGCGCACCGCCGAAGCTAAAGCGCGCTTTGAAGCGCGTCAGGCGCGTTTAGAGCGGGAAAAACTGGCGCGTGAAGCGCGTCATGAAGAAGCTAAACAGCGTGTGGCACGTAGCGATCAGGGTGAACGTGACGCGGCGATTGCTCGCGTTAAGGCGCGTGCCGCCAAAACACCGGAACAGGAAACTGCCGAACGTGAGGCTCGCCATGCCCAGGCGTTAGCTCAGCAGGCGGAAAAACAGTCTGAAACGCAGGCGCTGAGTCGCCAGTCTGGCGATCCGCGTAAAGCCGCGGTGGAAGCGGCCATTGCACGTGCTAAGGCGAAGAAGTCTGGTGTGGCGGTTGGCGAACAACCGTCTGAAGCTGCTGGTGTTGCACCCGCCGCTGAGGCTGATCCACGTAAAGCTGCGGTTGAAGCCGCCATTGCGCGCGCCAAAGCGAAGAAAGACGCTGCGGCGGCTAGCGAACAAAATCCTGAAACTGCTGATGCAGCCCCGGTCGCTGAAGTTGATCCGCGTAAAGCGGCGGTTGAAGCCGCCATTGCGCGCGCTAAAGCTAAGAAAGCCGCTGCGGCGGCTGGTGAACAAGCGCCTGAACCTGCTGATGTCACTCCTGCCGCTGAGGTCGATCCTCGCAAAGCCGCGGTTGAAGCCGCTATTGCCCGTGCTAAAGCCAAGAAAGCCGCTGCGGCTGGCGAACAAGCGCCTGCATCTGCTGATGCAGCCCCGGCTGCAGAAGTTGATCCGCGTAAAGCGGCGGTTGAAGCCGCCATTGCGCGCGCTAAAGCGAAGAAAGCTGCGGCGGCTTCTGGTGAACAAGTGTCTGAGCTTGCTGACGCAGCACCTGCCGCTGAAGTTGATCCGCGTAAAGCAGCGGTTGAGGCCGCCATTACTCGAGCTAAGGCGAAGAAAGCGGCTGCGGCTGCGGCGGCTGAGCAGATTTCTGAACCTGCTGACGAACCACACGCACCTGAGCCTTCTGATGCAGCACCTGCCGCTGAAGTCGATCCGCGCAAAGCTGCGGTGGAAGCGGCCATTGCGCGCGCTAAAGCGAAGAAAGCTGCGGCGGCTGCCGAGCAAGCTTCTGCGTCTGTTGAAGCCGCACCTGAATCATCTTCTGAAGTGGAGGCTGCTGCCTCTCCTGACTCCGCCGACCCACGCAAAGCGGCCATTGCCGCCGCGGTCGCCCGTGCCAAAGCGCGTAAAGCGCAGCAGCAGCCTTCGACGACTGAGGATTAAATGGCTTTTCGTATCGCAAGTTCCCCTTATACCCACAACCGCCGCAGCACCGGCAACATCATGCTGCTGGTGGTACTGGCTGCGCTGCCGGGTATGGCCGCGCAGTGGTATTTCTTTGGCGTGGGTTTTCTGATTCAGGTATTGCTCGCCACCGCCACTGCGTGGATCACCGAAGGCGCCATTTTGCGTCTGCGCAAAACACCAGTGGTTCCGACTCTCTCGGATAACTCCGCCCTGCTCACCGCGCTGCTGCTCGGCATCAGTCTGCCGCCGCTGGCGCCCTGGTGGCTGGTGGTCATTGGTACCATGTTTGCCATTGTTATCGCGAAACAACTGTATGGCGGCCTGGGTCAAAACCCCTTCAACCCAGCGATGGTCGGTTATGTGGTCTTACTGATCTCCTTCCCGGTGCAGATGACCAGCTGGTTGCCGCCGGATACATTGCAGGCAATCAAACCCGGCCTGCTGGATTCCCTCAGCATGATCTTCACCAATCACACGTTGGCCGGTGAAACCATGCAGCAGTTGCAGCTCGGGGTGGATGGCATCAGCCAGGCCACGCCGCTGGATACCTTTAAAACCGGCTTGCGGGCCGGGCACAGTGCTGAGCAGTTACTGTCTGAGCCGATTTATACCGGCGTGCTGGCGGGATTAGGCTGGCAGTGGATCAACCTCGGTTACCTGCTGGGCGGTATGCTGCTGCTGGCAAAAAATGCCATTCGCTGGCACATACCCGTCAGTTTCCTCGTGTCGCTGGCCTTCTGCGCCACCCTTGGCTGGTTGTTTTCACCGGAATCGCTGAACTCGCCGCTGATTCATTTGTTCTCCGGCGCGACCATGCTCGGCGCATTCTTTATCGCCACCGATCCGGTCACCGCCTCGACCACTAACCGTGGTCGCCTGGTTTATGGAGCACTGATTGGTTTGCTGGTGTGGCTGATTCGCAGCTTTGGCGGATATCCGGACGGTGTGGCCTTCGCGGTTCTGTTGGCGAACATTTGCGTGCCGCTGATTGATTACTACACCCAGCCGCGCGTTTACGGCCATCGCAAGGATTAATGATGTTCGATGCTATTCGTAAAAATGCCGTGACGCTGGCGGCGTTTGCAGTGATCACCACCGGCGTCACTGCGGTGGTGAACTATGTCACCAAGCCGACGGTGGAACATCAGACGGCACTTCAGCAAAAAAACCTGCTCGATCAGGTGGTGCCCACCGAGATGTATGACAACCACATTCAGCAAGAGTGTTTCCTGGTGACGGATGCAGCGGCATTAGGCAATAACCAGCCGCATCATCTCTATCTGGCGCGTAAAGGTGATAAACCCGTCGCGGCGGCGCTTGAGACTACCGCGCCAGACGGCTATTCTGGTGCGATTCAGATGCTGGTCGGTGCCGATTTTCACGGCAAAGTATTAGGTGTCCGGGTAGTGGAACACCATGAAACGCCTGGACTGGGCGACAAGATTGAACTGCGCATTTCCGACTGGATCAACAGCTTTAACGGCAAAGTGGTGCACGGTGCCGACGACAAGAACTTTGCGGTGAAAAAAGACGGTGGTGAATTTGATCAATTTACCGGCGCGACCATTACCCCGCGCGCAGTGGTGAATGCCACTAAACGTACCGCATTACTGATTGAAACGTTGCCAGCGAAGCTCTCTTCGCTGCCCGAATGTGGAGATGCACCATGAGTGAAGCAAAATCCCTGCTGGTTGGCGGCCTGTGGAAGAACAACTCCGCCTTGGTGCAACTGCTGGGCTTGTGCCCGCTGCTGGCCGTGACCTCAACCGCCACTAACGCCCTCGGCCTTGGCCTGGCCACCACGCTGGTGTTGACCATCACCAACAGCGCTATCTCCGCCTCGCGTCGTTGGGTGCCGGCGGAAATCCGTATCCCTATTTACGTGATGATCATCGCTTCGGTCGTGAGCTGTGTGCAGATGCTGATCAATGCTTACGCTTACGGCCTGTATCAATCATTGGGTATCTTCATTCCCCTGATCGTGACCAACTGTATTGTGGTGGGTCGTGCGGAAGCGGTGGCTTCTAAGAGCAGTATTCCGCTGTCGGCGCTGGATGGTTTTGCCATTGGCATGGGCGCGACCTGCGCGATGGTGACGCTAGGTTCGATTCGTGAATTGATCGGTAGCGGCACCCTGTTTAACGGTGCTGACCAACTGCTGGGCCCCTGGGCCAAAGCGCTGCGCATTGAAGTGTTCCATTTCGATTCACCGATGTTGCTGGCGATGCTGCCGCCTGGAGCTTTTATTGGCTTAGGCATGCTGCTGGCCGGTAAATATCTGATCGATCAGAAAATGAAGCAACGAGCCGCCCTGCGCGCTGCTGAACCTGAAGCCGCGCCACAAGGTGAAACCGGGAAGGCCGTGTGAACAAGGAAAAGCGACTGCAAATTCTCACGCGCCTTCGTGATGACAATCCGCATCCCACCACGGAGCTGTACTTCAGTTCGCCGTTTGAACTGCTGATTGCGGTGCTGCTGTCCGCGCAGGCCACGGATGTCAGCGTGAATAAAGCCACGGCGAAGATGTATCCGGTGGCAAACACCCCCGCCGCCATTTTGGCTTTGGGTGTTGATGGCGTGAAAGAGTTCATCAAGACCATCGGCCTGTTTAACAGCAAGGCAGAGAATGTGATTAAAACCTGCCGCATTCTCATCGAGCAGCACGGTGGTGAAGTTCCGGAGGACCGTGCGGCATTAGAAGCCCTGCCCGGCGTCGGACGCAAGACCGCCAATGTGGTGCTGAATACCGCCTTTGGCTGGCCGACCATTGCCGTGGATACGCATATCTTCCGCGTCAGCAATCGCACCCGCTTCGCGCCCGGCAAGAACGTCGAAGAAGTCGAAGATAAACTGATTAAAGTGGTGCCATCTGCCTTTAAAGTCGATTGCCACCATTGGTTAATCTTGCACGGCCGCTATACCTGCGTGGCACGTAAACCGCGCTGTGGCTCCTGCCTGATCGAAGATTTGTGTGAGTTCGACGCTAAAGAGCCTTAGTGTCCGCCAGGGGCTTCAGCCACGGCTCCCACAGAAAGACTGACTCCGTCGCCAGCGCGCGAAGATGGTTCTCATCCGCACCGCAGGCGTTAATCAGGGATTGCAGGGTCATGAGTTTTCCTCGCTGACAAAGGTTTCATCCGGCACGTCCGGGGTGTCACTGATAATGAATATGTCGGCCGGGAGCGTGAAGTTGCGCAGCTTCAGCAGCGCCAGCGGCCCCTCACCCGCTTCTGTTCGCAGAATGTAGTTTAGCGGGCGGCCGTCGGGAGCCTGCCAGGTGAGTCGCCAGCTGCTGCGGATGCCCGGATTGGCGCTGACCTGAGCCTTATCCAGCAGGCGAATCAGGCCCCAGCTGCCCGGCATGTCACCATACTGGCGGGTGCCGGCCTTCGTGCTTATCCAGCTTAGCGACGCGCCCGGCGCTTCGGTGTCAGCAGGCCAGGTGAAGCGCTTCCACACCGGCTGCTGATTCATGTAGGTGAGCTTCTGACTGTCGATAATCAGGTCAGTCTGCATCACGTCTGCAGCCGTGCCAGGACGCAGCTCAAAGTGCAGCCCGGCCTCTCCGCGGGTGAACACCACGTCAGAAATCCGGCTCAGTTGGTTCATCGCTTTCAGGAATGCGGGATTGAATGTCA
This sequence comes from Pantoea sp. EABMAA-21, assembly GCF_030053335.1. NCBI lineage: Bacteria > Pseudomonadati > Pseudomonadota > Gammaproteobacteria > Enterobacterales > Erwiniaceae > Pantoea > Pantoea sp. EABMAA-21. The sequence continues at coordinate 181 of NZ_JASGBX010000031.1, read as the reverse complement.
GTCCCTGGGCGTTGATGCTGTCCGGTACCCAGCGGGTGCCTTCGCGGTGCAGCACACCGCTCAGGCGCGACTGCAGGAAGCGGGTGATGCGACCGTTGTCCGCATTCAGATATTTCGCCAGCAGCGGCAGTGACACCTCACTGCTGACATTTTTAAACGGATAGCGGCCGCCAAACGCGCT
>NZ_JASGBX010000030.1:0-19813 GCF_030053335.1 Pantoea sp. EABMAA-21 | reverse complement strand
CTGCCAATCCGGTGTGTGGAACGGTCCGAAAAACAACGGCCGTTATGCATGGGTTGGCAGTTTTACTTCACAGTACAACGGGTATAACTCAGGTAACGCAACCATCACCGTTTATGCCGTGGGCGGCAATTCAATCGTATACAAGGATCTCGGTGATGGGCAGGGCTGCACGAACACCTGGGCGCTCAGTGCTTCTGCAGGCGGCGTAGGCGCAGCGTCTGCTTCTGACAACAATCCGGCCTGGTCTAAATCAGGTACGATTTCATTTCAGGTTCCAGCCAATACCAGCTATTCGATCGTGTCGAACCCTCTACCAAGCGAGGGATGCTCACCGGGTGCTTTCACCGTATATACATACCAGTGACTATCTATGTGCACAGATAGCATAGGCAGTGACGGTTGTATTGGGGCACGCAGCCGCCCATCCATTACCAGTTGGCTGGCTCCATTTCAGGCGCTCATCAGAGCCGGAATTACAACCGGCACCGCCGCCAACGAGTATCTCGTCCGAGGCGCAGTCAACGGCAACTGTTTTGGAGGCTGCCGCCGATCTGATTTGCGTTGTAGGCGATGAGGACGTTTGCTTCCACACACCGGATTGGCAGGAAAGTATTGCGCCAGCGCTGTCGCGGCTTACAGAGCCCCAGGTATCGCAGGATGTGCCGGCAGTGTTAACCTGCTGCAGCTTGATAATGCCGCCGATAATCGCATCGTGACTGGCGCGCAGGGTACCATTCGCGGTGACATCACTGCCTGCGGTAATACTGCCTGTAGCCGACATACTGCCTCTGGCAGTCACGTTACCTGATGCTGCAATACTGCTGCTGGAGGTGATATTCCCGTTCGCGTTAATGGTCCCGTTCGACTGTATGCTCTGCGTCGCGGTCAGGCGCGCGGTATTCACGTCAGCAGAGGCGTTCAGCGTCTGGGTACCGATGGTTTTAGCGCTGCTGATGTCGTTGCTACCCATGTTCAGCGTGGTGCCCATGGTATTGAGCTCGGGATGCCCTGCCACGCTGTGACGGTACAGATAGTCGTTAACCAGCGCGCCGTTGGAGTAGAAGCCGGCAATCACTACGCTGCCGTCGCCCGGGTTATAACCGCCAAACGCGGACAGGTTTTCCTGCCAGCTCCCCATCGCCCCTTTGGCCACGCCGTTCTCAATGTAGCCGCCTTCTGCGCCGATATGATTCGCCAGCTTGCGAGCGTCGCTCAGAGACAGCGCTGAGCCACCGGTGAGGAACGTCATGGTATGGAATTTGTTCGTAGCCGGCTGAAAAATCAGCGTGCGATAGGTTGCCGTGTAGGCATTGGTAGGGGCGTATCCGTCAGGCAGATAACCCGCCGTGATGAGCATCGGCACGGTCAGCGTATAGCCCGCTGAGGCGCTGCTGCCGGCGGCGATGGTGGCCTGCTGATCGGCAATGTAGCGGTTAACTGCCTTCTGTACCGTCATGGCCTGTCCGGCCGCCACGTTCATCCGGTACTCTTCCGCTGCCCACAGGGCAAGCGGTATCAGCAGCGTCACCACAATGGCGGCCACTACCCCGTATGCCACCGTCGCATCGGTGATCTGCGCAATGCCCCGCTTCATCTTGTTCACGGTTTAGTCCTTAAAGTCATAGGAAATGGAATCAAACTGATCGTCAAAGTTGAACTGGCCGGCGGCAATCTTGGACCTGATGGTGGCGGCGGAACTGGCATGCCGCAGGTTAAAGCCGCTGATGTCCACCTGACGCCTGTTGCTGGCAGGGTTCAGGCGCATCTTCTGGTGCGCCAGAACGTATAGGGTACTGGCCACGTTCGCCCGCGCATTCGGGCTGACTTCTTCACAAAACATCACGTAACGCTCCAGCGCTTCCTTCAGCGTCGCACCGTGGATGGTCGACACCACAAACATGCTGAGTGAGGCTTTCAGCACTTCGTGCGCCGTGGCGCCGTCGCGGATCTCACCGAGCAGAAACGCTGACGCACCCATGCGGTAGGCCTTGCGCGTCGCGCTGGCATAGCCTTCGTTTTCACCCACCTCCAGCTGGATACAGCGCCCGTCGCCGTGACGCCCCTGCAGCAGCGTTTCGGCGGGGTCCTCAATAGAAACGCCGAGGTGCCCGGTCACCGCAATCCGGTGGCTCAGGGTGGCGGCCGCGGTCGTGGTTTTACCCGCGCCCATTTCGCCGGCAATCAGCACCAGCCCGGTGGCGTTCGGATGTTCCACGGATTTGCGCAGCGGCGTACTGAGCGGAATATCCATAAAGTCGAACAGGCTGGCCGGGGTCTGTCGCAGGACCATACTGGTCCGCCCCATCAGATCGCGAGAAAGCGTGACGCGATAAAGGCGTCCGTCATAAAAGCAGGAGAACTCATTGCGCCCCGTTTCCTGATGTCGTTGCTCACAAAGCGTGCGCAGCGCCTGCGCATCGGCGCTCAGCGCATCCGGTACGGGTATCAGTAAGCGGGAGGCGCCAACCAGTCCTTTAATTTCGGCGTAGTCTTCACCGAGGTAGAGATCGATAAAATCGCTATCTCTGAGCACTGTGGCGGTCATAGTCAGTCCGGATTAGAGCCGCCGCAGAGCGGCGGCAGGTCGTTAAGACTTGGTGGTAAAGGTCAGCGTGTTATCACCGTCCACGCATGCGGCTGCAGCGTTGGCGGCGGTGACTTCGGCGGTGAACGTCGTGTTATTGATTTTGGTGGAGGAGAGGTCAGCGGTGCCGATGCTGCGCGCAACCTTCACGCAGTCACGCTGCGGCAGGCCCGCGTCGGTCACGATGAAGCCCACGCCGTTGCCTTTAACCGTCAGCTGTCCACCCGATTTGTTGTAAATCAGGTTGTTGGTGATGGTGTAGCTTTTTGAAATGCTCCCGCCTTTCACCAGCGCCGGCACGTAATCATCGGTGCCGTAGCCGCTGGATGATCGGAGGTTGCGCGTTTCGTTCATGACCGTGGTCACGAGCGTGACCTCGCTCGTGCTGTTTACGTAGAAATAGGCCAGCGCCCCGGCGGCCACCACCAGGCCGATAACCACGATCATGATGCCAAGCGAACTGATGGAGTCAGTAATGTTCGCAATACCCTTTTTTAACGTCTTCATTTCATCACCTTTAAGGAGACATACGGATGGACGCCGCGCGGCAAAGGCCGCACGACAGTTTCGGAAAGTTAACGGGACAGAGAAGCGGACCGGCGGTCCGCTCAGTTGAAGAAAAAGGCTTTCTGGATGAGGCCGAACATGATGAGCATCAGCGCGGCCACCATCACCCCGCACAGCAGCAGGCTGACGATGCGCATGCGGTCACCGGTGCGCTCAACACTGCTGACGGTGCTTTCAAGCCAGGTGTCGGCAAAACGCTTGAGCGACCCTTCGCTGTTTTTGGTTTCAAACAGGCTCTGCAGCTTGATGATGGCCCGCTCACCGGGAAAGCCGTATTCGGTGGCGTCCAGCGCCTGGCCGAGGTTCTCTTCGCCCGCAGAGATGGCGTGCTCCAGTGCGTCAAGCCGCTCATAGAGCCATGCTGAACGGGTCGAGTCTTTCATGCTGGCTATGGCACGCTCCATCGGGATGCCCGCCGCGTCCATGGCGTTGACGTTCATGATAAAAGCCGCGCCGTGGATGCGCTGGTAAACGGACCAGGGCGGAAAGCGATCCAGAAAAAAGCGCAGCCGCCCGGTCAGGCGCGGCAGCGACCAGACAACGGCCGTCACGAAGCCCCCGGTCGCGAGCAACAGCGCCCACCACCAGTCCCTGATCAGCAGGTAAAAGTAGTAAACCGCCGTCTGCATGCTGTTCCACTGGCTGAGCGGAACCGCCTGCAGAATGACCGGTACCAGCATCATGCAGAACAGCACGATGACGCTCACGCTCAGCAGTGTCAGGTAGGTGGTCATCCCGACCGTGGTTTTCACCGCGCTGCTCAGACGCCCGGTCCCCTTTGCGATACTGATGGCATTCAGAAAACCGTCTTCCGGGCTGCCGGCCAGATCGCACGACTCAATAATGCTGAGCTCCTGGTCCGGTATCCACTCGCGCAGCGAGTCGCCGAGCCCAAACCCGCCGCCGAGGTTCTCGGCGCATTCGGTCAGTATCTGCGCCACGGCGTCGCCGGGATTTTTCCCGCGCCGGCTGTAGTTATCGATGAGCTTCTGATAGGTTTCCTTCGCAGAGCGTCCGTCCAGCAGGTACTGGCGGAAGTCGTCATAGATTTCAATGCGGTCCTGCGCACTGAACGTGGCCTGATAGAGCGCGCGCGTGAATCGGTTCACAGGTCTTCCCCCGCCTTCAGCCGGGTGTCCCGGTCAAGGTTGATGATGCGCCGATGTGTCCACACCGGGTCTGCCACGCCGCTGTTAATCAGCCGCAGCAGGTTCTGACAGAGCGTGATGCCCCCGCGGTTAATCCAGTCCAGGTAAGCGGCCATTTTGCCCCGTTCGCTGTAAAGGCGCATGTAGCGGTTATCCGTCTCAGTGACCTCAAATATTCCGGTGCGCCCGTGGATCCCTGACTCGCCGCAGTGGCTGCAGCCTCCCGGATTGCGCAGATACACGCCAGAGATATCCGCGTGCGTCTCCACCATGTCCACCATCACCGGGCTGACGCTCTCGCGCCCTTTGTGCCAGGGGATTTTGCAGTGGCTGCAGAGCAGCGGAACCAGCCGGAGACCAACCAGCCCGGACACGATGGTCGGGTCAAACAGCAGATCCTCGTCTACCCCAAAGCGTCGCAGGCGCTGCGGGATGTCTGCCGGAGAGTTGGTGTGAATGGTTGTCAGTACAGGGGCACCGGTCTGAATGGCCTCAATGACGCCATTGGCCGTACCCGCGTCACGCACCTCACCGTTGTAGATACGGTCCGGGTCCATACGCAGCAGGTTTCTGATGGCGTCGGCAAAGCTCTGCATGCCCAGCGGCGTCTGAAAGACGCCCTCAATCGGCGATTCGATGGGGTCTTCCACCGACATGATGTTTTCACCCGGGTCTTCACGGGCCAGAAACTCTGCGGAAACCTGACAGACCGTCGACTTACCGTGTCCGGTGGGTCCGCTGAAGAAGGTGCCGCCGGACCCATTCAGCAGCCGGCGCAGCGTGGTCTCTTCTGCCGGCGTCAGCCCCAGCTGCTCAAAGTGCAGGCTCTGCTTGCGGCGGCTGACGAGGCGCAGCGCAACGGCCAGACGCCCCTGCCCGCCCGGACGGCTGGCAAAGCGGATAGTGCTGAGCCCGTAGCCGTTCACGAACTCTTCGCGCACGCGGGCGTCGCAGGACTCGGTAAAGCTCAGCGTGGTTTTGCTGTGCTCCTCGCACATGGAGTTGTACAGGGCATTCACCAGGCGGGTGCCCCACTCCGCGGACTCGGTCCGTATCCTGCGCAGGTTGCCGTCAATGCGGTAGAGCACGCGGGTAAACTTGTGCTCGATGCGGATATGGATATCGGATCCGCGCATTTTCGTGGCTTCGGCGACCAGGGTGAGGTTCAGGTTCTGAAAGTCGCTGGTTCCCTCCACGCTGTCGCGGCCGCCGTCGCTGAACTGCTGGGTTATTTTTTCCAGCTCCTCGCGGTCACACCAGGTCACACCCGTTTCAAGGCCCTGGCTGCGCAGCTGCTCTTTCAGCTCATAAAACTCCGTGTTGCCGCCCAGCTCGCTCAGCACATACAGGCAGTGATACTGGTTCTGATCGTCGCGGATAAGCCGCAGGCTGTCCCGCAGCGTAGCGGAATACGCGCGGGCGCCGGGAGGCGGTGCCAGCGGCAGCAGGGTGTGCGTTTTTTCACTCAGGTTCATCATGACGTCTGCCTCAGTTAAGGGTGAAGACGTGACCGTCAAGCTGGCGCTTAATCACCACGCCGCGCATTGAGACGGACACCACGGTATAGCCGCCGTTCACGCTGTCGCCCGGACGCACCTGCGTGCTGCTGCCGTCCCGGAAGCTGAGCGTGGCCACCGACCCCGCGACCTTTTCAAGCGCCGGTAGCGTGCTGGCCGATGCGGTTGCTGCCGGCGTGCCCGGAGGGCCGCCGGGCACCGCGGGGGCAGTGACCGGCACGGCAACGGTGTCAGCCTGCCCCGCCGCCATTTTTGCCTTGTTGTAGGCGGCCTGCGCGTCGTAAAACACGCGGCCGCTCTGGAGACGGTCAATATCGCCTACCGTTCTGACGTCCGCTTCCGCATGCGCCAAACCGCAGACCAGCAGCATCAGCGCTGCATACTTAACGTTTTCCATAGAGCGATCCTGAGATTTTGTAACGGATTGAACCGTCGGAGGTGTTGATGCCCACCGTGACCTGCGAGAGGCGGATGCCGGTGAAGCCGGCGCCGGCAAAGATGTCGCGCGGCGGGACGTCGGTTTCTGCAGAGAACTGGTACTCCTGCCATTGCTGCAGCGGCAGATCTTCCCCTTCGCTGTTCTGCTTCACGTCTTTAATTGGCACCGCCGACACGGCCAGATCGATGTTCAGCGACTGGAACCGGGAGATGAACTGCATCAGCCTCTCATCAGCCGGCACCATAGGGTCATCCCCTTCCGGCTTCTGAGTCTGCGGCAGCGTGAATGACGTCTGGCTGCTGTCGGCAAAGCTGAACACAGGCGCGACGCCGAACAGCTTCTTCACCGCGGCAACGTAGTCAGCCGTGGTGGCCGCTGAATTGGTTCGCCGGATGGACTGCACGCTGACGTCGCCCTGTGAACAGACCACCGTAACGGTCATCCAGCCCGCTATTGAGAGCGGCACGCGGTCCAGCACCTGCTGACACTGTCCGACAAAGGAGCCCACCGAAGGCTGCTCCGTCCACGGGTGACGGAAGCTGTCCAGTGCCGCCTTGTAGCGCGCCTGCTTGTTGAGCTCTGCCTGCCGGGCCATCTCACGCTGCAGCGCGACGCGGGCGGCGGCTTCACGTTCGCCCTCCACGTGCAGCCAGAAAGCCAGCCCGGCCAGCGCCAGCGCGGTCACCGCTGCGGCCGCCATCAGCTGCCCCCGCGTCATGCCCCACGTCAGCGGCCGCAGGCGGAACTCTTTGCTGAGGTTTTTTGACGCCAGCACGGTTTCCAGGTAGAGCGGCGCGGTGACGCCATCAACCTCCGGGTCGCCGTAAACCGGCACCTCCAGATTGCCCTTACTGCCCCGCAGCTCGTCGCGCAGGTCAATAAGCTTCTGGCGCAGCTGGTCCGCCGCATAGACCTTGTCGGACCAGACGTGGATCCCGCCGCGTTCGGTTTTACCGACCAGCGTGTACTGAGTAATGCCTTCCGGGCTTTCACCCAGCGGCACCACGGCAATACAGCAGCCTTCCAGCAGCGAAGCCAGCGCCACCGTCAGCGAGTAGGTGCCACGCAGGCGAAGCCGCGTTCTGGGTGCGAACCCGGCCTGAATGCTGTCACTGCGCCTGACGGCCACGAGATCCAGCCCCTGCTCTTTGCCGACGCGGCGTATCTCCTTCATGGGATTGCGCTGGGCGCGGATAGTCTGCCAGGTCAGTCCAATCACAAAGCGCCGCTGATTGATGGTCAGCACGCGGATATCACCAGGATCCTCAGCGGGTATCGGTTTTTTTTTGTTTCTCTTCATGGCGGTCACCGTAAGTAAGGCGTCACGGTAATGACGAACGACTGGCGGGTCTTGTCCCCGGAGCGCTGCCCGCCGATGACCTGATTGTCCGGCGACAGCTGCCCCTGACGGTTTGATGTGGCCACGTTCTGCTCCAGCCCGCTGATAACCACGGTCTGGCCGGGTTTCAACCAGACGCGCTGCGGAACCGAGCGCGAATCCACTTCCGGTGCTTCCAGCTTCTCGGTGTCAGAGCTGATTTCTCGCAGCTGGATGAGGCTGGAGATGTTCAGGAACATGTTCAGCATCATGCGGTCGCCACCGTCGAGAATTTTCGGGAAGATCGTGATGTTGGTACCGGTGGTGACAGAGCCGGGGGTGAGCGTCTGCGATGGCAGCGTTGTGCTGCCCGATGAATACACCGTCGTGGACACGCTCTTGAGGTAAGCAATCTGACGTCCCACCACCACCGAGGCGGATGCCATGTTAGTGGTCATCAGCGGGATCGTGCGCACGTCAGCCACCCGCGCCTGCTTGGAGAGGGCGTCAAACAGGAACGAAGAACCCGCAAACTGCCGCGCCGCGCCGGTCGCCGTGTCCAGCACCGAAAAGCTCAGCGAGCCCGCATCGGCTACGGTCCCGGACGGGCCCGCCAGGTTAATGCCGTACTTGCCCGCCAGCGTTTTATAGATGACGTTCCAGTCAATGCCGAGAGCGTCGCTCGTTTCGGTATTCACGGTGTAAATCACCACCTTCAGGTTGACCTGCCGGCTCAGCGCTTTGTTTTCGGAGGTCAGATAGTCGCCGATACGGCGGACCACCTCCGGCACGTCGGTGACGACAACGGTCCCGGTCGTTTTGTTCATGTCCAGACGTCCCACGCCCGGTGTCAGCATGCTTTCTGCCGTGGATTTCAGGTCGTCGTAGAGGTTATTGGCCATGGAGACGTCTGACTTCAGGCTGGTACCGCTTTCGCCCGACACGCCGCCGCTGGAGCTGGAGCCGGAGCTGCCGGAACCCGAGCCGCTGTCCGAGCTGCTGCTGTTCGACACGCCGCTCATCACGGAGCCGGTGAGCGTGTATTTCGCATCTGACGGCTCGATATCGAAGCGCGCCGTCTGCAGATAGAAAAACGTCACCATGCCGTCTTCGAATTTCCAGGAAATACCGAGGCGGGCGGTCACGATATCCAGCAGGCCACCGAGGTTGCCGGTGTAGGTCACGCCTGAAAATGTGCGCGAGGTGCCGCCTGCCGGTGCCGCTGCGCTGGCCGTGGTGCCCGTGCCGAACGAGTCCAGCGGACGCATGTCGCCGGCGGTCGGAAGCGCGGGCGACGGCACGCTGGTCAGACGCTGAGTCGGCGAGCCGGTCTGTCCCCCGCCTCCGCCCAGCACGGCCGCTGCATCCGGCGTGACGCGCGTGCGGATGTGGCAGACCGTTGCGATGTCCTGGCTGAACTGCCAGATATCCTGAGGTTTAATGGCCCGGTAAGGCATGTTGCAGTTCACCACCTCGCGGGGCGCGTTGTACTTCGCGACCGGCAGCGGCACGGGGCTGACGTACTGGCTGTTCTGAAACTGCACCACCGGACGGTTTTCAGCGGCCTGCCGGATGAGAGCAGAGGCGTCATCAGCGGTATTTCCAGCCGAACGGTGGACATCGTTAATGCGCTCCAGGGCGCAGCCCTGCAGCAGCGTGCTGCAAATCAGCACGCCGATCGTGGATTTTCTAAACATGGTTATTCCTGTTGCAGATGACGGTCAGGATCGGCGCCAGGCGGCAGCAGGAGACCCTGATGGGTTAGGTGCAGAAAAGGCACGTCACGACGTGACGCTTTGCCGTACTAAGGGCGCCGGGCCTTTAACATGAAGCGGCAGCGATAGCAGACCGCGTGCCTCTGAAGGTGGAAAGCAGCTGTACGTTGAGGTAGACCGCACGTTCGCGGCGGGTAAAACGGTCGTCAAAGATAACCGGGTGGTAGGTCACGCACGCATCCGGCAGGCTGAGGATAACCGTGAGGTCGATAAGGTCGTTATCCCTGACGTCGATTTCCACAAAAAGCTCACCGGTCTCTTCCTCCTGTGCGTCAGCCCTCTCCATTTCCCAGAGCCACGTCACTCTGCTGAGCTCGGAAAGCAGATATCCGCCGCAGTAAGCGCCATGCTTTGAGAAGAACAGGCGCAGCGCGCGCGTCAGCGGATCGTCATTGCTTTGCTCACCGATGTCGGCAAGCAGCGTCATGATGAGCCGTATAAACGCCCTGCGTGAGGTGAATGCCTCCGCGCTCAGGGGGGAATGAGGTGTCTGCCTGATCATCAGCGCGTCTCCTTATCCATCGGGTTTGAGGCCGCTGAAGCCGTTCCCGGTGGCGTGTCGCTGATAACAACCAGACACTGCTGGCGGTAGCCGCTGACAAACAGAGGAACCTGTGCGGAATGCCAGAGGGTAAACAGCTGCGCCGTCGCATCCTCAAAGTTAGCGGCATGGAACGTCAGGGTGTAATCAATGGGGTAGTTCGTCCCCGTGTCCCAGCGGACCGTCCACTTCGGCTTATCCGACGCACAGACTTCCTGTGACACCCACTGCTCATAGCCCTGTCGCAGGGTGGTGCCCCGCTCAATTTTCCAGATGCGCAGCGGCGGAGGAGCCTTCACCGTCTTAACCGGGATGACCGGCACCCCGCTTCCCGCAGCCGCATGGTTTCCGCCGAACGGGTTACGTCCGGTGGAACCCGGCGCCTCGCTTTTAACGTTGCCGGCGGACGTCGTTTTCACAGAGGACGCAGCCGGTAGCAGAGGCACGGCAGGCTTCCCTGCACCCTGCAATGCCTGAGCATGCTGCGCAGGCACGACGGTGACAGTGTGGGTCTTGTCGTTCAGGGTGGCTTTGAGACCGCGCGCCGACAGCATCTTGTCGGCGACGTACTGCCAGCGATCGTTGCCCGTCCAGCGCCACAGCTCCGGCGCGTCGGCGGAAACGGCCTTATCAAACACCACGGTCTGCCCGGGCGGCACAATTTTACGCAGGGCTGCGCGCAGCGTGGGGGCCGCGCCGTCCTGCCGGATAAAGCCGTCGGCCGGTCCGGCACCCGGCGCGGAGGCCGGAGGGGAAGACGCGGACTTCACCGTCAGCGCGGAAGCGCCGGTGGTGCCCGGCGTTAGTGGTCGGACGGGTTTAGCGGCGGGCGCAAGCGGACGCTGCGCAGAGGGCCCGGTCTGATGCACCCGGTACTGCATGGCGCTGATGTCGGCCGCGCTGCGCGATAGCATGCTGTCCACCACGCTGCCCGAAGGCGGCCCGATGTAAACCGCAGGCTGCGCGCAGCCGGTCAGCAGCAGGACCGGTATCAGCCCTGCCCGTTCGGTAAATGACATAGAAAGAACTCCGGATAACTCAGGGCTGCACCGTCTCTGCGGCGGCCGGAGCCGGACCGGCAAAAACCGTGCGGGAAGGCAGGCGAACCTGCCGGTCTGAAGCGAAGTTGCAGCGCCGGGTGCCTCCCGGTGCTCTGGCCAGACTGACAGACGCCAGAGCGGCATGACTTAGACTTGTCGCATCGCATTAATGAGTAATAAGACGATGTCAGTCTGACCGCGTGCGCTGGCCGCAGGTCCGCCACAACGAAAAGCGCACTGACCGGTCAGGGTAAGTGCGCTTTGCGTTGAGACAGTTCGGATTGAGGATGCCCGACGGGAACGGGCTGACGTCAGGCAGAAAACCGTGCGCCGATTAGCCACACGAGCCAGCCGTCCCGGACCGGGTGCACGGCGACGACGGTATCGCCGTCTCTCAGCATCACTCGCCCGCTTTCGCGGGTTTCATCCACGGTAGCACCACTGTCTGCATACGGAAGCCGGGCGCTGAGGCTGAACTTCACCACCCGCGACGCAAGCCGACGGGTCCCGGGCCCTGCGGTCAGCGTCGCGCTGAACGAGCCGGACGCATTCGACAGCGCGACCGGAAGCGGCTCGCCCGCTGTTGTGCTGCCGGCAACGCGGCCAATGAGCTGGCTGCGGCTGTCGCTGTCAAGGCGCTGTGCAATACCGTCAGCCGCCGCAGCGGTCACGATTTCCGTACTGTCAGAACTCAGTGACTCCGGCGAAGTGTGCCGTGATACCTGAAGGAGGCCTCCCAGCTCACGCTTGTCGGCACTGATATGCCAGAGGCTGAAAGTAAATTCCCCGCAGCCGTAACAGGCCATCGCGCCGTAAGCCAGCGGCAGGTCTTTTTTCTCCTGATAGCTGCAGGAGGTCATAGCCAGAGGACAGACGAGCGCCAGCAAAAGCCCGGCGCGCGGCAAAAAGGAATGGTGCATAAAGTGTTTTCCCGGACGGATTGAACGGAAATGACCCGCCGTCAGGCGGCGGATGCGGTGTTCTGCGATGTGATCAGAGTCGGAGCGGACGTAACAGCAGGGAATGACGCGCATTGCTCAAACCAGAACACAACAGGTTCGGCTTTGACGTGACAGAGTCCGAAACGCAGAGCCGTGCGAAAATTAGCGCTGTGACGCTGAGCCCGCTCAACCTGCTCGGCAAGCAGCGTGCGAAAGGCTTCCGGCGAGGCATTGCCCTTGGCGGTGCGGCATTCCTTACACACTGGCGCAATGCCACCCTGCACATAGTCCTCGCCAATAAATTCTGCGTGCCACTCGCGGGCAGGCAGCTTGCTGCCGCAGAAGGCGCAGCGCCCTCTGAACTGCTCACGCAGCGCTTCCCGTTTTCGTTTTGTAAGATTCATGTTATCCCCTGATTGTCCTCTGAATACGTCCCGCATCTCACAGATGCCTGTTATGTAATATCAGTTCGGCCAGAACCGCACCGGGCTGACCCACTCAGCGTGAGTGGGCCCGCACAGACTGCTCTGCGTCATCTTTGCGTATGTGGCGTATTACGGCAGGGAAACCCGTTCGCGCCTTCAGTTGACTGAAGGGCTAATCATCACCAGTTGCAGGGGGCCCGACGGATCGCCCCGGGGCCTGCAGTGGCTACGTCGAACTGATTCGCAGGGAGAATAAATATGAAACTGGTTAACAACCCGTTCGCTGCTGCGCGTATGCGCAACGCTAATACACTCCGGAAACTGAATTTCCGGAAACCGGCACCGCGAATCCCGCAGGTGAATCCAGAAGAGGTGTATCGAACTGATTCGTTGGGATATGGACGTACTACCCGACATTCCGACTTTGAGTTGTGCCCGTCAGTGAAATAAGCGACCTGAAATGCCTGCCTCAGTCGTTTATAACCTGCCCCATAATTCTGTGGGTTCCCCTGATGTGATTCTGGCCATGACATAGCCTCCGGACGTCTTCCGCGCACCAACGCTGCATGCCGGCAAGAGAGGACCTTGAGATCAGGGTTTCGGACACATTGTTAAAGAGCGGAGGCGGTTTTCAGGCAAAAAGAAGCCCTGCGCGGATGCGCATAATTCATCAGAAATGAGTGCCGGCAATTAATGTGCCGGCTCAGATTATCTATTAGTCTTTGCTGCCGGTTCCGGCAGGAAAACGTTGCCCTGGTGTGGCAATCGATTCGAACAAATTAAGATGGTCTTCAAGACGAAACAGAGCTTCTGTCACTTTCGCTCGGCCGGATTTCTTGGCCGAAGCGGAAAGCTTCTCGTTAAGTTCCGTAGACATGTACAGCATGATTGCGATGCCTTTGTGGTTTTTGGGGGCTGCCATGTCAACTCCGTGTATGCGTTATGTAAGCATTAAGTAAGTGACCGCCATTAAATAGGATTTATCCTGGATTGGAAACTACCTGTGACAGGTAGTAGACATCGGGGGTGAAAACAAAACCACATGTAAAAATGAATTATATCAACTACATAAATCAAAGTCTTTTAGGTAAGCACCCCTTGTGAGGGGTGCTATTGTTTGAAAAAAATTCGTAATTAACTCTAATATTTTTGGTACGAATGAATGAAACTAATCTAAAGCCAAATTAATAAGGAGCTTGCTGAAGATAAATACTCTAAGGGCATTCAAGGAGCAAATCTGCAGTCGGCTGAGAACAGTTTCCATCATTTTCATTATTTCATCAGGAGTCGAGTCGAGTCTTTCAGCAGCTATATCAGCTGGAATGCCTTTAGCAAATTGATAGACACACTTAGCCTGTTTCAGTGAAAGCTCAGGTAGAAGAGAAATGAAATTATCTACCTCGGAGAGATGGGCATTAGATAGCCTGGAGTTGTCTTTTGCGAGATGAGGAAGGGATAACTTAAAACTCAAAAAAACCCTGCTTAGGAAAATCAACCTTAGTGATTGTAGATTACTTATTTCTAAACGCTTACGTGCAGCTTCAAGCGATTTTTTTATGGTTTCAGCAGACACCCCTCGTAGCTCACCGGTCTCTTTATATGTCGCGCCGGCAGAATACAAACAAGTATCGGTGACTTGTAACAGAGTTAGCTCTGGAAAAAGCTTGCACAATTGTGCATATACAATAGGATCCACGGCAGCCATGGCAGCCTCCCTGATAGGTTGTTATGGTTAGCTGGTTGTACAGGCCTCGAACCCTGTGCAATCAGCGACTAAATACTCACGTTTGGCTTATGTCTCTTCTGTTAATCTCCTTATGGTCGTGGTAAATCTCTGTAAACAGGACGCACATTTTCATCGTCCCGGTGTTGAGGTTCAGCCTGTTTCAGTTCCGGCTGAACATCACGATTGCGCAGACTTTCTTCCGTCGCATGTACGCTGGCCATCAGCTTAGGATCGCTCACCTTAAATACACGCCCGTTATCTTTATTGATGTTTCTCACCACTCCCGAGTACAGGACGCGGTTAACGGCCTTTTGTTCGCCGCTCAGAATCGTATTGTCTCCACTGCGCCAGGCAGTCAGCTCAGCCGCAAGGTCATTATTGAAACGATCCGATTTGCTGTCAGGTGCAGGGTAGACTTCAACTCTGTCACCAAAGTCGGTGACGGCGGGTTTACCGTCGCGCAGGTAGCTGACCGTTCCGTCACGCAGCAGTCGCGTCTCATGTTCGCTCGATTTAAACGTTGGCACATCATCACCCGGGCCATAATGAATAACGGCGTTAGGTTCCGGCCACGCATTTCTCTGCTGACGGGTAGCGCGTTTCTCACGGTAAGCCCAGCCACGCATCTGACTGAGTGCAGCCGCATCACCTTTCACCGCTTCACGTTCTACCCATGACTTCCAGCTCAGCGGACGACCTTCCCCGGTCTCTTTGAGAGCCTGACGCTCCTCACGCAGCTGCAGACGCAGTTCGGCCATGGCCTTCATCTTTTCAAATTCAGCCACGCGGTACATCAGCTTGCGCATCAGCGGATCCCTGACGCTTTCGCGGACGTGGGCTTTGGCCACCACGCAGTGCGAGGCAATCTGCCGGAAACGCTCACCTGCGCGCAGGTCTGGTTTTTCCCAGCCACTGCGATACGCGTCATAGCGAGCACGCAGGATATCGCGCGCAATAGCACGGGCTTCTCTGCGTTCACGACGTGCCTCCTGATCGCGAACGTGGAGCTGCGGCATATAGAATTTATCAACGACCAGTATCCCTGCTTCATGATTGTCAGGATCGGATGTAGGAGGTGCCGCTTGATAATTACCCCAGCGCTTAACCATGGACGCATGGCTGATAGCAGGATGTACGTCAGACGCTTTCACGCTGACGCCTTCCGGGTTAAGAAGATCGTAGACCGCGAGCCCACCCTGCTGCTCACGAAGACCGAGTCCGCGCGTGTAAAGCACGTTGTGGACCAGCGGCCAGTCCAGACAATCCTGTTCTGCAAAGTCATTCAGCATCTGACGGGTTTCGCGAACGGCATAGCCATGCAGGCTTTCTTTATCAGAGAAGATTTCACGCTTAGCTGCGCCGCGCGGAGCAGAAGGCATATTGCGACGGGTACGGTGAAGATCACCATACGCGTCCATATGCCAGCTGCCGTTATCGACTTTAAAGCCGAACTCGCGCTCCAGCACGCGGCAGCACTTCTGCAACTCGTCGGCGTCGTTCCACATGTTCTGCGCGCGGAACGTGGTCGGGTGTACGCGATTAGCCGACACGTGACAGTGGATATTATCCGTGTCGCGGTGGATGGCGGCCACGTACTGATGTTCTTCCATACCCAGCTGTTTAAGGCTGTAACGCACGGAGCGGAATACTGCATCGGGTGACGGGTCTTCGTCGCCCTGCCAGGATAGAATAAAGTGATACACCGCATCTTTGCAGTGGCGGTTCTGTGAAGCCGTCAGGTTCATTTCTGACGCGGCGGTATCCAGTGAGAAGCAATTGGTTTCACACAGCACTTCACCGGAGAGCACGCGCTGAATGCCCTTCGGTGAAATGCTGACGATCTCGGTAACAGGTGTTGCACGCTTACGGCCGACGTAATCAACCAGCTGACCAAATCCCGGCGTGGCAACGTATGCAGTTCCCTCAGTATGGGCCGCTTCGTGCGTGACGGCTTCACCCGGTTTTTTTTCCTCGCGCGTGCTCACGTAGCTGACCAGCTTATAAAAGCTGGTCTTCTTATCGCGACGCTTTGGCGGGATAATCACGTTCATCAGTCTTTCATGCCCTCGACCGGCACTGGTGTCATGTCCAGCGCGTTAATAGCGTGCTTGATGCTGGTCAGCACCTCAGAAAACTGGTGGCTCAGCTCGGTTGTCATGTTCGCCTGCATCTGGGTGTACAGGTGTTTCTGCAGGCCACCCAGACGCAGCAGCTCGTTCATCATGCGAATGTCGGTACGCACGGTAATACGGCGGTTAAGTGCCGTACGGCGCAGGTACTCAGAAGTCGTCAGTCCGGCGGCGACGGCTTTCTTGTTGATGGCCTCGTACTCCGCCTCTGTGCAGCGGCACTTGACCAGTTTTTCCCTCTGACGCTTTTCGCTTTTCGACATAACTCAACCTTGGCACATTACCCGGGTCTCGGGGCGGAGCCCTGAGCAGGTCGTTTTGGGAATCACTGCCAGCGTGCTGGCGGTGGTCACAAAACATTTCCTGTCCCGTATTTTAATCAATTGTTCGTATTTTGCCACTTAGCTGCTCAGAAGTAAACCAGCGTCATGTGAGGTGATGGGGGTGGAAATGGTGGTAAAAATCCAGCAAAATCGGGTCTTTACCATTGCTAAGGAAGAAATGAGATGGCGGTACGTAATGTTTTCACACAGGAGCAGCTGGATGAGGCGCGCAGGAATCTGGAAAATCTCCCGGATTTGACACCGCAGCGCATCACCAGAGAGGCGGCGCTGGAAAATCTGAAGGACACTATTCTGGTGCTGGCGAAAGAGAAGGGTTACACGGTTTCGGATATCAAGTCGGCGCTGGATGCCATGGAGTTTCGTTTTAGTGAGAAGGCGATTTCTGCTGTGGTGAACGAGGGAAGTGGAAAGAAAAAACGTGCTCCGCGTAAGGCTGAGGCAGTACAACAGAAAATCACGCCGCAGGACAGTCAGCCTTCATCATGAAAAATTCCGGCAGGTTTAATGCGTACCTGCCGGAATTATTTTTACCAGTTGTGCACGCTAAATCCTTCAAGAAGGTCAGCATCAGCGTCGAAGTGAATCATCGAAGCCTGGCCCTTTCAGACAGAAATGTGACAACGTGACAGAAGTCATCAGACAGCCCTGCCCTCCTGAGTTCCTCAATCGCGTCCGAACTTGCTGAAAGGCGGATCAGAAAACCGTATCGCGTGGGATGTATCCAGTGACAGGCACCCTCTTCACCGCTAAGCCTGGCCGACAGTGCATCCAGAATCTCAGAATCACCCTGCGTCATGTGCGCATTACTGATAACCGCACAGCGACAGATTTCAGGTTCATTTGGCTTACTTTGAACAGCATTTAATGAAGTCATTTGTGCAGACCGTCTTAATGACGGCTCCCGATAGTGTGTGATTTTTAATTTCGCTTGGTTCCGTAAGCAGGCTCGATTTATTGCCCACTCACGGAATGTTATTTTTCTTTTCAGGAGCGCAGAACCGTGAAGCCAATGTCAAAGTCATACACCGCTAACGGGTAGCGAACACCGACGTAAATTTTACGCCCTTCCGGTTCCTCGGTGGGCTCATCAATGACGGTCAGTGCCTGAAACTCATGCCCATGAATGCCCCCCGGGCCGGTGAATACGCCCCAGCGACAGATGTAGTCAGCAAGGTCGTTGAACTGCTCTTGCGTGAGCGGTTTGTCATCCACACTTTCGCTGTTTTCCAGCTTCTTAACCGCATCATAAATTGCGCGTTCTGTGATGTTGTAGATTTGCGTGTATTCCTCATTTGTCAGCGGGCGGCCGAGGCTGAAGGAAACTGAGTCTGCAACCAGATCCGCATAGCCTTCGTGCGAACTGTTCATGCCTTCCGTAATATATGTGATGGTCATATTCATTTCATTCAGTCCCACTGTGCATGTTCATCGGATTCCTCATCGAAGTGCATCCGGGCGGTATTGAGTATGCTTACAAATGTGATGGCACCATCAACCGGCCAGCAGTGCGCGCACAGGTGCATAATGTCCGTCAGAAGATCGGTGACGGCGGTTTCTGCGGGTTCGGTGCTGTCGCCGATCCCCGTCTGCTCCGCGAAACCCAATAGTGCGGATGCCGCCAGGCTGATGCGGCGGGCGTTATCGTTCACCTCTTCAGAATCTTCCGCACGCTGTGACAGCGCCTGTAAGTCAAGGATGGTGAACGTTTCTTCAGAAGGTGAAGCGGTCAGTGAGTTGATGGATTCGGATTTCATTGTGAAGACCTCTGTAATGCTGTGACGCTCAAAACGGGAAGGAAAAACAACGTCATGAGGCCGGTTTTTCTCCGGCCCCTCTGCGCATCAGGCGCAGACTTTGCGGTTATAAATCACCTTTAAATCGGTGTATTCGGAACCCTCACGCAGTGGCTCCAGCCGCACCACGTTCTCCGCCACGCCGTTCATGGTCAGCACGCGCTCGATGCCCGCGTGCCAGTCTTCCTCCTCGTTCAGCGGAAACCAGAGGTTATTATCCATTCCGCTCAGCAGCGGATCGGAGCAGACGTGCACGCCGCGACCGTGTCGGGTATTTTCAGTTACTGTTACGGTCAGTTCGCCGCGCACCTGACGCGTAAATGACGCGCGTACCAGCTGCGTAACCACGTCGTCCCAGCTCCACTCCTTATCATCCGGGACAGGCAGTTCGACGGAGCGCAGGGACTTGCACCCCGCGCGCGCCATGCTCTGCGCCAGCCCTAATACGGAAGGCTCACCGCAGCTCGCGTCCGCGCCGGTAATCCAGTTGCCGTGGTGATAAAACGCTTCGTCGCCGTTATCCAGGCGGATAAAGGTGTATTCGCCCAGCACGCGGATGATGTCGTTCTGCGTCACGGGTGCCAGCGCGAAAGGTAAATTCAGGGGCGTTGCGATGCTCATGGCTGCGCCTCCATCAGGTTGTTGACGGTGGTCATGAACTGCTGCCACAGGGCAAAGGGCATGGCGGGCACGTGCGCCAGCTGGCCATTACGCAGGGCATTTACAAAAGTCAGTGCGTGTGCGACGATTTGCGGGTCAAAAATCATAAAACTCTCCTGAGGATTTGGTTTTGATAAGGCAGCCAGGTGGGACTGGCCGCCGTGAAAGAAGCAGGGGCTACCCTGCTTTTTTTACGCCTGTACGTTACTGCCCTGCTCCAGCTCAGCGGTCAGCCACTGGCTCGCCTTCAGGAATGCTTTTTCCCCCTGAAGCCCGAAGTGCGCCAGCGCGATGCGCCCTGCTTCTTTCCACACTTCTGACTCGTCAGCCGGAAGCATCACCTGATTTTCCGGCACCCGCTGCGCCACGGCCCCGGCCAGGTTGTTCAGGATATGGGCCATAAACTCCCGGCGCTGGGTGAGCGTGATCGCGACGTCATTCAGGTCGGTCAGCGCCGTCAGCTGGCCACGCAGGGACTGGCGCACGCCCTGGCTGTTGATGTACCTGCGCAGCCAGTAGCCCGCATCATGTTCAAAATCAAACGAGCGCCAGATAAGCGCGCCTGACGGCTCGCGCACGACCAGGCGAAAGTGGCTGCCCTGATCGTCCTCAATGAAAACATTGCTGAAAGCGGCCGTGACGTGAGTGGCCTGCTCGCGCGAAAATGCGCCGTCGCCCAGCGCCGCTACGCAGCGCATTTCGGTGGTGGTGCCCGTCTGGGTTGAATTCATGATGTGCTCCTGTCTGAAATTAATGATCCGGCTGACCGCTGCGCGGTGCCTGAAAAACCCTTCTCTGACGCGGGTTTCTTCTTTCCGGTCTGGCCTTTCGCGGCAAAGGGCAAAGGAGCAACGACGAAGTGAGGG
>NZ_JASGBX010000051.1:0-374 GCF_030053335.1 Pantoea sp. EABMAA-21 | reverse complement strand
TTATTCATTCTTATTACGGAGAATGAACACGACGTGTCGTTTCAATTTTCAGCTTGTTCCGGATTGTTAAAGAGCAAATACTTCGCAGCATGCTGAATCAGCATACTCTGAAGTACTGTGGGTAACGCCTTTCACTCATTACCAGCAAGTGGCGTCCCCTAGGGGATTCGAACCCCTGTTACCGCCGTGAAAGGGCGGTGTCCTAGGCCTCTAGACGAAGGGGACACGATAGTGTCACGACTTCGCAGCCGTCTTGCTCATTACTTTCTATCAGACAATCTGTGTGAGCACTTCGAAGGAAGGTATCTTCAGGTAAGGAGGTGATCCAACCGCAGGTTCCCCTACGGTTACCTTGTTACGACTTCACCCCAGTC
>NZ_JASGBX010000050.1:0-375 GCF_030053335.1 Pantoea sp. EABMAA-21 | reverse complement strand
TTTATTCATTCTTATTACGGAGAATGAATACGACGTGTCGTTTCAATTTTCAGCTTGTTCCGGATTGTTAAAGAGCAATATCTCAAACTCGACGTTACCGTCAGTTTTGAGATATTTCGTGGAGACACCTTTCACCTGTCACCAAGCAAGTGGCGTCCCCTAGGGGATTCGAACCCCTGTTGCCGCCGTGAAAGGGCGGAGTCCTAACCGCTAGACGAAGGGGACACATACATGTCACGACTTCGCAGCCGTCTTGCTCATTACTTTTCTATCAGACAATCTGTGTGAGCACTTCGCGGGAAGGTATCTTCAGGTAAGGAGGTGATCCAACCGCAGGTTCCCCTACGGTTACCTTGTTACGACTTCACCCCAGTC